>NZ_CP142146.1:1800000-2016295 GCF_035918315.1 Vagococcus jeotgali
ATTTTACAAACATAGCATCACCAAAGCTAAAGAAACGATATTCTTGAGCTACAGCGTGTTTATAGGCATGCATGACATTATCTTTTCCTGCAAAAGCACTGACTAACATAATGAGTGTTGACATCGGCAAATGGAAATTAGTTAAAAAAGCATCCACAACTTTAAACTTATAACCTGGTTTAATAAAAATATCTGTCCAACCACTATCTGCTTCAAGTTTACCATCAAATTTAGTGCCAATGGTTTCTAGAGTCCGAATCGATGTCGTTCCCACAGCAACAACCCTGCCTCCATTTTTCTTAATCTCATTTAAAGTCTCAGCCGATTCTTTAGTTAATTTATAAAATTCACTATGCATATGATGATTATCTAAATCATCCACACTCACAGGTCTAAATGTTCCAAGGCCTACATGAAGAGTTAAATAGACTAGTTTCACACCCTTATGTTGAATTTTCTCTAAAATGTCTGGTGTAAAATGTAGTCCTGCAGTAGGGGCTGCTGCTGAACCATTTTCCTTAGCATAAACTGTTTGGTATCTCTCGCTATCAGATAAACGCTCCTTGATATAAGGAGGTAGTGGCATCTCTCCAAGAGATTCTAATATTTCTAGGAATACCCCGTCATAGGAAAACGTAATAATTCTGCCACCATGCTCTAACTCCTCATCGACCACAGCTGTTAACCTACCATCACCAAAGGAAATCACTGTTCCTTTTTTAGCACGTTTAGCTGGCTTGATTAACGTCTCCCATGTGTCACCTGTTGTATTTGTTAAAAGAAGTACTTCTAAATGTCCACCTGTCTCTGGTTTTTCTCCGTGAAGTCTGGCAGGTAACACACGAGTATTATTCATGACAAGAGCATCTCCTTGGTGCAGCTCCTCAATAATCGCTGGGAACTCTTTGTCTTCTATTTGACCTGTTTTTTTATCTAAGATTAATAATTTTGAGGCTGCTCTATTTTCTAGAGGTGTTTGAGCAATCAACTCCTCTGGTAAATCAAAATCAAAATCTGTTGTCTTTAATGTCATCTTGAACACCTATTTCCTTTCAAAAAAGCTTTCTGTAGTATTCTATCATCTTTATCTCAAAATAAAAATAGTCCCAAGTATTAACTCATATATTTCCAATAAAAAGATATATCCATCAAGACAGTAGAAGATAAAAAGATAGTTATTTGGTATAATAAAAAAAACTTGTTAAAGGAGATATGAACTTAATATGTTTAAATCTAGTATTTACGAAGCTCTCACCTTCTTCATCTTTTTAGTATTTTGGTATATTTTAGTCAAAACTAGTCGTAACGCTAAGCTAAAACGAATCGACTCAAATAGAAAAGCCATTCATACTTTGATAAAAAAGGCATACCCTTTGATTTTTACAACAACAAAAAATATTATTCTATTAGTTTTTTTCATTTGCGCTCTTTTTATTTTTGACTTAAAAGATGTGAAAATAGCTTCATATTTTCCCGTATCACTAACTGCTTTGTCTCTACTTTTAACGACATCTAATATTTCTAATAGTTTATTTACTAATGATGAGATTGATCCTAATAACAATATTAGAGAAATTTATTTGGGGCGAGTGCTGTTTACGGCAATGATTTGGTTATCAATTAATATTTACTCATTTTGTATTCCCTTACTGGATTTAACTTTTTTACCAGAGCATTTCCAAAAATTAATTGTCATTATTTTTCTAGAAATTTTCTGTTTAGGGATCCTACTTATTTTCGATTTATTAGTTTCCACTATTAATATTTATTCCAAGAATTCACTTAAAGAAAAACCTACTCACAAAAAGCATGATGCCTATATCAAGCGCCAACAAGTAAAAAAATGGCATTCAAGCTCTAGACGCAAATAAAAAAAGAAAGCTGTCTAGCTTTCTTTTTTCATTTATTATTTATTATCTTGATGTGCTTCGTGTTTTTTCTCTAAATGGTTGTCGATTTTTTCTTTAGTAAACTGTGTTGCACCTACTACTTCTTCGACATTCCCTTTTGTTTTTAAGATTTTGTCGCCACTATGTTTGCCTTCAACTTCATCTAATTTACCTTTAACCATCATACTTGTTCCAGTACCAATCACATCATCAATGATTTGAGATGTTTGTTTTGTAATATCATTAGCAACGGCACGAGAAGCACCAATCACTTGATCCATCTTACCTTCTCTTGCTAAGTCATCATTATGCAAGACATGTCCTGCGAATTCTTCTGCATGACCTTTAATAGATTGTTTGTTCCATTGAGGTTCTTGCATTTTTTTCCATACAGCATAGGCATAACCTGCTGCTACTCCCACTGCGATTCCTAAAATTACGTTTGATTTTTTCATATTTGTCAAACCCTTTCTTAATCTCATGATACATCTAGTATACCTTAAAACATAAGAAAGTTCTAATAATAACCCTTCGTTTCTTAAGTCATTTAATAATTATTTAATTTTATTCCTTCCAGTCGTATCCTAAATGTTCATAAGCTAGATAAGTCGCTACTCTTCCTCTTGACGTTCGCTTGATAAAACCTTTTTGAATAAGATATGGCTCATACATATCCTCAACAGTTTCCCGCTCCTCACTAATGTTAACTGCAATCGTTGTCAACCCTACCGGACCACCGTCATATAATTCAATCATAGCTTTTAATAGTTTTTGATCCACATAATCTAATCCCTTATGATCCACTTGTAACATCTTTAGAGCCTCATCAGCAATTTCATCCGTCACAAGCCCCTCACTCTTTACTTGAGCAAAATCTCTCACCCGCTTTAATAAACGATTAGCAATTCTAGGGGTTCCTCTTGATCTTAAAGCAATTTCATATGCACCACTTTCCTCAATAGTCACATCAAATATATCAGCAGAACGCAGGACAATTTCTTTTAAATCCTCTGTTTCATAATATTCCATGTGGCACACAATACCAAAACGATCCCTTAAAGGTGCTGATAACATGCCTGCTCTTGTAGTGGCCCCAACTAAAGTAAAGGGAGGTAATTCAAAATGAACAGGATGAGAAGTTGGCCCTTGACCTATCATAATATCCACATAAAAATCCTCCATAGCAGAGTATAATAATTCTTCTGCTACACGAGGTAATCTATGAATTTCATCAATAAACAACACATCTCCTGGTTCTAATTCGTTTAATATTGCTACTAAATCTCCAGGTTTCTCAATGGCTGGACCACTAGTCGTCTTAATTTGAACATCCATTTCATTAGCAATAACCATGGCCATAGTCGTTTTCCCTAACCCTGGTGGTCCGTATAATAATACGTGATCTAGAGCCTCTTGTCTTTGCTTAGCTGCTTTGATATAAATATGAAGCTCTTCTTTGACTTTTGTTTGCCCTATGTATTGGGATAAGGTGCTTGGTCGTAAACTTTTCTCTGCCACATCTTCCATCTCATGCTCGTGGCTTTCATAAGAGACAATACGTTGTTCTTCTTCCACGTAAGTTTACCTCCTTATTTTTTCATTAATAATTTTAAACCAATACGCAAATACTCATCTGTTGTTTTATCATGATGACTTTCAAGCTCTCCCTTAATTCGTTTAATATCTCTTTCAGAATAACCTAAAGCTTTTAGTGCCTCAAGGGATTCATCTAGATAAGGAGAAGTACTTGTGGCAAATAGTTTTTCTTGTGAGCCTGCCACTGGTGTTTTAACTAAATCAATGGCCACATCATCTAATTTACCTTGTAAGTCTAAAATTAATTGTTGAGCTGTTTTCTTCCCGACACCTGGAAATTTAGTTAAATACGTAGCATCTTGTGACTCAATAGCATTGACTAAACCTACATGATCATCTAAAGCCATAATAGCTAGACCACTTTTTGGCCCTATCCCTGATACACTAATCACTTTTAGAAACAATTGTTTTTCCTCTAAAGATGAAAAGCCATATAAGGTGTGGGCATCATCTCGAATTACTTGATGCATATAGATTTTAATTTCCTGATTTAACTTGCTAGAGTAGCGAAAGGGATTCGCTACAGCAATCTGATAACCAATATTATTAACATCTAACACAATGTAATATGGGCTGATAAATGTCACTGCCCCTGTCATATATTCAAACATAATAATCTCCTTTTCCCGTACGCATGTTCCCATAAATTGTACCACAATAGACTTTTCAGGTATAGCTAATAAAAAGATGAAGCTGACTTTTAGTACAGCTCCATCTTTTTATTTAAGATTTAAACAAAGTTAAATACTCTTTATAGCCTTGACTCTCAAGCTCTGATACTGGGATAAACTTTAAAGCTGCACCGTTAATACAGTAACGTAAACCACCTGCTTCTACTGGGCCATCAGGAAACACATGACCTAGATGAGAGTTGGCCTGCTCACTTCTTACTTCCGTTCTAACACGAGTCAAACTAGTATCTTCTAGTTCTTTTAAAGTAACAATTGGTTTTGTAAATGAAGGCCACCCACAACCTGCATCATATTTATCTAGGGAAGAAAATAGAGGTTCCCCACTGACAATATCCACATAAATCCCCTCATCAAATAAAGCATCGTATTCACTTGTAAAAGGATACTCTGTTCCATTTTCTTGAGTTACTTGATATTGAATCGGTGTTAATCGTTTTCTTAAGTCATCTTGATTTGTCATCTTCTCACCTACCTAACTCAGTAAATAATTGATTTAAATAACCAATCGGTAAACCAACAACTGAAAAATAATCACCAGAAATTGATTTTACAAATAAGCTCCCTTGATCTTGAATCCCGTAAGCACCTGCTTTATCACTAGCCTCACCAGATTTAATATATTGCTTAATATGTCCATCTTCTAATTCATAGAACACAACATCTACTATCTCTGTGTGCTCATATACGTTTTCTGGTGTGATGACACACACTGCTGTCATCACTTGATGTGTTTTACCACTTAAAGAAGATAACATGGCATAGGCATCTTGATCATCAATTGGTTTACCTAAAATGGTATCACCAAGTACAACTGTTGTGCCACACCCAATAATCACCTCATCAGGATATAATTCTTTGATTTTTTCAGCCTTATTTTTAGCCATTCGCTCAACGTAGTATTTTGGTGTTTCATTAATATCTACCGTTTCATCTATGTTAGCTGGAGCAATAGTGAAATGACCTGTCACTTTTGATAATAATTCTTTTCGTCTTGGTGATTGTGAAGCTAAAATCATCTTATCATCTCCTTAATGTGGATCTTGAATTCGTTTGAATAATTTTTCCATATCTTGATTATTAAAATGGATTAAAACAGGCCTACCATGAGGACAGTTAAAGGGATTATCACATAATTTAAGCTCCTCTAACAAGGATCTTGCTTGGATATCATTTAAATGATGATTAGCTTTAATCGATTGTTTACAACTCATCATAATCGCTGTGTCTTCTCTAAACTTGGCTACATCTACTCTACCTTCCTCTAAGAAAATAGCTATCATTTCATGAATAGCGGCCTCTTCTTGGTTTGGCTCATACCAAGTCGGGTGTGAGCGTACGATAAAGCTTTGCTTACCAAAGTCTTCAAGTTCAATTCCCACCTCTTCAAAAACAGCTATGTTTTCTTTAATACGAAAGTATTCATCTTTTGGAAATTCTAGCACAATTGGTACAAGTAATTGCTGTAAATCATCAGTCACCTCACCTATCTTTTTCCTGAAATATTCGTATTTAATTCGTTCTTGGGCTGCATGTTGATCAATAATATAGAGACCCTCCCTACTTTGAGCAAATAAATAAGTGCCATGCATCTGTCCAAAGTATTCTAAATCCGGAAACTCATGACTAGGTATATCCTCTTCAATAGGTTCTAATTGATCAGCTTCAATAACTGGGACATCTTTGAGTGAATGAACAGTTTGGTCTATCTCACTTGCTAAACGTATGTCTTCATGTACAGTAAAAGGTTTTAGTGAATCAGAATCTTCTTGTGGTTTCTCAACAAAAGAAGGTGATACTTGTTCTTCATTTTTGAGATAAAAATCACCTGTTTTAGAATCATAAGCTAAGTTAGTCTCTTTTATTTTTGGCGTCAATTTTTCTTTGGTAGAATGAAAAGATAAACTTGTCTGCTCTAAAGTACTCTCTGACTCTACTTCTCTTCTAAAAGGTTTAGTGTCGTTAACTCGAGGTATCAAAACTTCCTCACCTAAAGCTCTGGAGATACTTCGCTTAATCAACTCCACTAATTCTTTTTCCTTGCTTAGCCTCACCTCTTGTTTTGTCGGATGAACATTCACATCTACTAAAAGTGGATCCATTTCAATAGATAAGACAGCAATAGGAAACCTGCCAACCATTAGCTTAGAGCCGTAACCTTCAACAATACTTTTATTAAGAGCAAAATTTTTAATGTAGCGGCCATTAATCATAATAGAAATATAATTACGGCTAGCTCTTGTGACTTCTGGTAATGACACATACCCCACTAACTTAAAGTCTAAATCATCTCCTGTAACTTGCATCATTTTCTTAGCAGTCGCTACACCATAAACACCCGCAATAGCTTGTTTTAAATCACCATTCCCTAGTGTTTTTAGCAACTGATTACCATCATGAACTAATCTAAAGGCAATACTCGGATGACTCATTGCCAATCGATTGACCACATCAATCACATTTGATGTTTCAGTTTGTAGAGTCTTCACATACTTCAGTCTAGCTGGTGTATTGAAAAAGAGCTGGCTCACTGTCAAATTAGTTCCTTTTCTTAAAGAATGAGGCTTTTGTTCCTTAAGCTCACCTCCTGATAAAAAGACAAATGACCCTTCTTCTCCTGTCGACGTTTCTAGTGTCACTTCAGACACAGAGGCAATACTCGGTAAAGCCTCTCCCCGAAAACCTAAAGAACGAATTCTAAATAAATCTTCTCTATTATGAATCTTACTTGTAGCATGACGCTTAAAAGCATTAAGAACATCATCACTTTCAATACCATCTCCGTTATCAATAACTTGAATAGTTTTAAGACCTGCTTCTTCAATAAATATATCAATCTGTGTGCTATTTGCGTCAATAGCATTTTCTATTAATTCTTTAACAACTGAAGCAGGTCGCTCCACTACCTCTCCAGCGGCAATCTGATTGGCTAATATTTGAGAAAGCTCTTCAATTTTTGCCATTTGATTATTCCCTTCTTTATACTTTCTTTTGTAATTCAGATAAAATATTTAATGCCTTCAGAGGTGTGATATCTAATAAATTTAATTGTTTTAATTCATCAATAACAGCCTCTTGTGCTTCATCTACTTCTGAAAACAAGCTTAACTGAGCTTCTTCCACTAAACCACTTGCTACAGGTATAGCCTTATTCTCCTTAGCACGACTTAACTCTATGGTTTGAGACTCAAATGCCTCTAATAAATCACTAGCACGAACCAACAACTTATCTGGTAATCCAGCAAGTTTAGCTACATGAACACCGTAACTTTTATCTGCCGGTCCTGATAACATTTTATGTAAAAAGACTAACTCACCATTTTTTTCAATAGCACCTACATGGGCATTTTTAAGAGCGGGTAACTCCTCTTCTAGACTCGTGATTTCATGATAGTGAGTCGAAAATAATGTTTTCGCTTTGACGTGTTCATGAATGTACTCAATTATCGCTTGAGCCAGTGCCATTCCGTCATAAGTCGCTGTCCCACGACCTAACTCATCAAATAAAATTAAGCTTCTAGATGTAGCATGTTTCAAAGCTTGATTGGCTTCCATCATCTCTACCATAAACGTACTTTGACCTGAAATCAAATCATCTGATGCCCCAATTCTAGTAAAAATCTGATCGAAGATTGGCAACACTGCTGAGCTGGCAGGTACAAAACAACCAATTTGTGCCATGATGACAGTTAAGGCAAGTTGTCTCATATAGGTACTTTTGCCTGACATATTAGGTCCGGTTATAAGTAAAATCATCGTTTCTTGGTCTAACTTAATATCATTTGGCACATAAGCTTGATGCCCTAAAAACTTTTCAACAACAGGGTGTCTACCATCAATAATGTCAATAGTTGACTCTGTGGCAGATAAACTAGGTTTAACGTATCGATACGTCTCACTAACTTCTGCAAAACTTTGTAACACATCGATAGTCGCTACAGACTGTGCTAGTGTTTGTAAGGCACTAATACTTAATTTAACTTCCTCACGAATAGTTAAGAATAATTGATATTCTAATTCTTGTGACTTTTCCTCAGCTTCTAAAATTAACGTTTCCATCTCTTTTAACTCAGGTGTGATATATCTCTCTGCGTTTGCTAAGGTTTGCTTACGTTCATATCTTCCAGTTGGAACGTCTTGAACGTTACTTTTTGTCACTTCAATAAAGTAACCAAATACTCGGTTAAATTTTATTTTTAACGTTTTAATTCCTGTTTCAACACGCTCCCTAGCTTCCATTTCAGCTAACCATTTTTTCCCATTTTTCATAGCATCACGGTAAGTATCTAACTCTTGATTAAATCCATCCTTAATCACATTACCTTCTGTAACTGATAAAGGTGCATCCTCATTTATGGCTTGATGAATCACACCCACTAAGTCATCCATTGGTGTCACCATTTTTAATAAATTATCCCATTCACCTTGATTAATACCAATTAAAAGCTCTCGAATAACCGGTATCTGTTCTAAAGATTTTTTAAGTTGTAACAAATCACGACCATTGACACTGCCAAAAGCTACTCGTCCTGCTAAACGCTCTAAATCATACACATGTTTTAAGTGCTCCTTTAAATCCATGCGCTCAAAATAAGCTGAAATAAAACTTTCAACCATTGCTTGACGTTGCTCAATAGTTGTCACACTAATCAGCGGTCTATCGATCCATTGTTTCAATAACCTAGCACCCATAGCTGTTTTTGTCTCATCCAGTAACCAAATCAATGTCCCTTTTTTATCTTTTCCACGAATGGATTGGGTTAGTTCTAAATTATATTTTGAATAATAATCCATTTTCAAAAAATGACTCGGTTCATAAGTTTTAGCTTGTTGTAAATGACTTAACTGGCGTTTTTGAGTTTCTCCTAGATAAGATAGTAATAGCTGAACAGCAGATTGACTTAGTTCATCTTCTACTTTTTCGGATAAATAACTTAATTCTGCCTGATGCGTTACCTTACTTTGTCTAGATATCAAAATGTTACGGGCCTCAAAATAGTTTGTCAACTCTTCAGGGATAGCATCATCTACTACAATTTCTTTCGTTTCTAAACTACTACATTCATTTTTGATAGCTTCATCGTTATCTAAAGTCGTCGTTTTGATCTCTCCTGTACTTAAATCAGCATAAGCAAAACCATATTTGCTATTTGTATCATCATAAACTAGAGCTGTTAAAAAATTATTAACTTTGGCTTCTAGCTCACCATAACCTAGCATAGTACCTGGTGTAACGAGTTGAACAACTTCTCGCTTCACCATGCCTTTTGTTTCTTTAGGATCTTCTACTTGCTCACAAATAGCTACTTTATAACCCATCTCAACTAATGTTTCCACATAACCTTGAGCCGAATGATGAGGAATACCGCACATGGGAATAGGATCATCAGCATTTCTATTCCGGCTAGTCAATGTGATTTCAAGTAATTGAGAGACTTCTTGGGCATCTTCATAAAACATTTCATAAAAATCACCTAGACGATAAAACAAAAAAGCATCTGGATATTGTGCTTTAATACCTAAGTATTGCTCCATCATAGGGGTATGCTTTGTTTTCTTTTCCACCTTATTTTTCACCTTCTTCTTTTTGATTTAATTTTTTTTCTAGTGAGTCATTGACTTTTTTTTGCAAGCGATTAGTCACGTGTTGCAATAAGTCATTAGCTTCAACTAAACTTTCACGATAAGCAATCACTAAGGGGTGATTATCAAATTGTTGTTGTTTCTCATCAGCTAGTCGTTTCGCTTCTTTGTAAGCATTTGGTTTATCATAATGATCAAACCTGACCATCTCTTTTTGCTGTGCTTTGATGTCATCGACCAGTCGTTGTAAACCATCATGCTCACCTATTTGACGCTCTAATTTACGATACTCTTTTATCGTATCATGATGAGCTAATTTTTCTAATAACCTATAAAACACTTGATCTAAAACAGGCTCATACTCATATTTTTTATCAACCATCTAAGAACACCTCCGACTAATCTCTAAATGGATGATCAGCATTTATCACGCCTGCTTCAATCTTTTTAGCATGGCCTGTCTTGTCATCAGTATCAATCACACAATAAGAAATAATCTCTCGTCCTTCACTCACCACTTCAAAGCGGTGTGGTAGAGCTGTTCTGAATTTATCAATCACAGCTGACTTTTCCATACCTAATATGCCGTCATAAGGACCAGTCATACCAACATCTGTTAAATAAGCAGTCCCCTTAGGTAAAATTCTAGCATCATTGGTTTGAACGTGAGTATGTGTCCCCACAACAGCTGATACACGACCATCTAAAAACCAAGCTAGTGCCTGCTTTTCACTTGTCGCCTCACCATGAAAATCAATAAAAATATGTGGTGTTCTTTGTGATGCCTCTTCTACTAATCTATCAATCACTTCAAAAGGATCATCAACAGCTACCATAAATACTCTAGCTTGCAAATTAATGACTGCCAGTTCAATTGCATTAACTTTAACATAGACAATCCCCTGCCCAGGTGTTGTTTTTTCTGGGAAATTAGCAGGACGAACTAGCTTTTTAGCATCTGATATAAACTCAAAAATCTCACGGTTATCCCAAGCATGGTTTCCTAAAGTAACAACATCTGCTCCGTCTTGAAGAATTTTTTTATATATTTTTTCTGTGATACCACGGCCACCTGCCGCATTTTCACCATTAACAATCGTCACCTGTGGACGATATTTTTTCTTTAATTTTGGTAAGTAAGTACTAATGGCATCTCTTCCCATTGAACCTACTACATCTCCTACAAATAATAAACGCATCTGTCTGCCTCATTTCTAAATTAACTTCTACCTCTCATTTTAACAATTTTACAAGGTAAAGAAAAGAAGACAAGAAACATCTCTCTGTTATTCTCATTGGTTTATGTTAAAATGAGAAAAAGTCTCATGTAAAAGGAGAAATGACACTTTATGACTCAAACTATTGTTATTTTTGGTGGTAGTGGCTTTATTGGAAGAAAAGTCTGTCAAAAAGCTCTTGAGCACTCCTATCATGTCATTAGTATCTCTAGAGGAGGTCAACCAAAGACCCATAAAGAGTGGATGGATCATCCTAATATGACTTGGAAATCCTATGATGTGTTAGAGGATACCTCTTGGCAAAAAGACTTGCTTGATGTAGATTATTGTCTGAACTTAATTGGTATTTTTTTTGAATCAGCCTCTCAAACTTATGATGATATGATTGTTAACACCAATCACTTGATTAGTCAGTGGGCAAAAGAGAAACAAATCCCTTATCTCTTTCTATCTGCTAAATTAGGACCAATTGGGTATATTAAAGCAAAGAAACAAGCTGAACAAGAAGCTTTAACAAGAGGTAGTGATATCACTATTATCCGCTCAGGTTTAGTGGTAGATGATAATTGGGGGCTAAAAAAACGACAAGGACAGATCATACAATTTGGGTATCAATTCCCTTTATTTAAATGCTTACTAAGTCAAGTTTACCCTGTTCCAGTAGACAAACTAGCAAACATGATAATTAGTTGCTTGAAAACAGCCAAAGGAGATAGTCGTTTAATCGATTTAACAAAATAAAAGAATTCATAATTATCAGATGGAGGTTTTATCATGAACATTTTAATTACAGCAGGAGGAACCGTTGAAGCGATTGATTCAGTGAGATACTTAGCTAATCACGCCACTGGAAGATTAGGTAAACAAATTGCTGAAAAAATGAGTCCCGAATGTGACACTGTTTTTTACATTCATGGACCAAATGCCGTATTACCAGAGCTATCAAATATATTGTTTTTCCCTATTTCTTCTGTTAGAGATTTAGAGTATACTATGAAGCGATTATTAACTCATGAATCAATTACAGCAGTTATTCATAGTATGGCAGTGAGTGATTATGAGCTTGATTACACTATCTCAGAAGTCGATTTAGCTAAAAAACTAGCTAAAACAATCCACCATACACCTGATCTAAATGAAGCAACGCTCACTAATCTCATCGCAAAAGAGCTGACTCAATACAATACTAGTCAAACGACAGCTGAGAAAAAAATTAGATCAACTAGTGAGCAACTCATTGTTGTCTTAGGCAAGGCACCAAAAATTATTCATCAAATTAAACATTGGCAACCAGATACGTTATTAATAGGCTTCAAATTATTAGTGGATGTCCCTGAGAGTGAGCTTGTGGAAAATGCTAGGGAAAGTATTGAAAAAAATCAAGCTGACTTCATTGTTGCTAATGATTTGACTAATATCAATGATAATCAACATGAAGCAGTTCTAGTAAGCCGCAAAGGAATCGAAAAAAACTTTTTTACAAAAGAAGATATTGCTAATGGATTGATGGAAGTCATCTTAGAGAGGAAGAAAAAACATGCCTAGAGTCTTACTTGGAGTGTCTGCCAGTATTTCTGCTTACAAAGCAGCTGATTTAATCAGTCAACTTAAAAAACAACAAATTGATGTGGAAGTTATCATGACAAAAAACAGCACCAAAATTATTCCACCTCTAACACTGCAAGTTTTATCTAAAGAGACAGTTCACCTTGATGTGATGACTGAGCAAAACCCACTCGAAATAAATCATATCGATTTAGTAAAACGAGCTGATTTATTTTTAATCGCGCCAGCTACAGCTAATATTATTGGTAAAATCGCTAATGGGATTTGTGATGATATGCTATCTACAACAGCCATGGCTGTTCATGATATCCCTAAACTTATTGCCCCAGCGATGAATACCTATATGTATTCAAACCCTGCTATGGTTGATAATTTAACAACACTTGAAAAGTATGATTATACTATCATCGAGCCTAAAGAAAGTTTACTTGCTTGTGGAGATTATGGAAAAGGGGCTTTAGCTGATATTAATGTCATCATTGATGCTATCAATAAACAATTATTTTAAAATCAAAGGAGTTACATTTTGAAAACAAGACGTCTAACTTTAACGGCTATCTTTCTAGCCTTCATCATTATTTTTTCATTTACACCACTAGGGTTTTTAAATCTTGGCATTATCAAAGCTACACTAGTTCATATTCCAGTTATTGTAGGGGCTATTATTCTTGGTCCTAGAATTGGGGCTTTTTTAGGATTAGTCTTTGGACTACTTAGTATGACAGTTAACACAATCACACCTTCCATCCTATCCTTTGCCTTTTCACCGTTTATTCCGGTTATTGGAACAACACAAGGAAGTTTATGGGCTGTGGTCATTGCCTTAATACCACGTGTTCTTGTAGGCATTATCCCTTATTATGTTTACAAGTGGCTATATAAACCTGATGGCACCTTATCTCAGAAATGGTCACTTTTCATTTCCGGTGTAGCAGGGTCATTAGTTAATACTTTACTAGTTATGAATTTAATATACTTTTTATTCCAATCAGCCTACGCACAAGTGACCGGTATCTCAGTAGGCGGTGGTCTTTATAATGCTGTTCTTAGTGTTATCTTTATTAACGGAGTACCTGAAGCCCTTGTTGCAGGTATTGTTGTAGCTGCTATGACAGGGCCACTTTTAAAGATGTATAATAAAAATCAGCCCTAAGACCCATAGGCATAAATGACTAACATGCTATACTAATTACAACAACGACACTAGGTGAGTGACATCAGTCCAGGTGCTCTCATCACTTTTTCTCCATATTATAAAAAACCACTAGGGTCATGAGTAATTACTTGACCCTGGTGGTTTTTAACTATGTCTAGTCTAATGAGAATAAATAAATTTTAGTAAATGGTGTTCCAGAATAAATATGAGAAATATTATTTACTGGATATGTTGAATGCCAGATTTTATTATCTTTTCCATTAGCTCCCCAGAAGATACCAATATGTGGATCTGGACCTGGAAGGTTATAGTTTGGTTCAAAGTATAAAATATCACCACGTTTTGCCTGTCCACTTGATAATAATTGATTAATTGAATTAAACACTTGATAATCAGTATTAGCAGTTAGTGCATTACGCCAATTATAAGCATTACCAATACCACCCCATTGATTTGAAGCTGATGTGATTTTATTTAAGTTAGCACCACCATCTTGATAAGCATAGGCTACAAAACCTGTACAATTCATACCAGGACCAAAGCCAGTTGGTGCTCCGTTTGGACTCATGACATAGCCTCTATTATATGGGTTACCATTTAAGCTACGATAAGGTGTTCCTAAGTAAAAACGGTCATTTTCATGACTTTTTAACCTTGATACTAAACGATTGCGATCTGTTCCTAAAAAATCTCCTACTGTACGTTTAAAGCTTACAGCATTTGAATTTAAGTAACCTAACCATGTACCGTTGTTGTTATATATTGAATAATATCTATCTCCATTAAAGTGATTATAATACCCTTTTGCACGAACACGTTGATTGATAAACTGATTCGTATTGTTTTTCTTTTTCCAACTAAAATTCTGCCACATATCATAATTACGTTTGCTAATAGTTACAGCATCATTTGAAGATAGCCAGATACCTTGTTTTCCATCTCCTATTTGAGCAGCACTTGAATTTAAATACCCCTTCCAAGTCCCCTTGTTATTATATAAAGAATAGTACTTCGAGCCATTGAAATGATTATAGTACCCTCTGATTTGTAGTGTTTCATGATAGATACCATTGGTTTTAGATTTTTGTTTCCAGCTAAAGTTTTGCCACATATCATAGTTTTTCTTTGTAATAGTTGCATAACGATTATCTGAGATAAATGCTCCTTGAGCTCCGTTACCCGTTTTCGTTGCATTGGCGTTGACATAACCTTGCCAACTACCTTTGTTATCATATAAAGAATAATAAGTTGAACCATTAAAATGTTTGTACTTACCTGTTACTTTATATGTTTTATTGTATAACTTGCTTGATGACTGCTTCTTCACCCAATTAAAATTTTGCCACATATCATAATTATTACTTGATACAGTAACATATTTGTTTTCCTTAATCCAAGGGCCTTGAGCACCACTAGCTTTAGTTACACCATTAGCATTGATATAGCCCATCCACTTCCCTTTATTATCATATAAAGAGTAATAAGTTGACCCATTCATATGCTCAAAACGCTCTCTTACTTGATATAAATTATTCAAAATATTGCTTGAGTTGTTTTTTTCTACCCATTTAAAATTTTCCCATACTTGGTAATTTTTCTTTGTGATAGTCACATATTCATCCATCTTAATGGGAAATCCTTCTTTACCAGGGGCAATTTTAGTACTTTTAGCGTTCACATAACCTTGCCAACTACCTTTATCATCATAAAGACTATAGTAGACTTGACCGTCAATATGTTGATAATAACCTTTTGCTAAATAAGTTTTATTTTTGATTTTATCTGTCGTTGTTCTAACTTTCCAATCAAAATTTTGATAAACTTTATCTGTAGAATTCTTAATTGTGACGTATTTACCAAAACTCATGTAAATCCCTTGGGCTCCATCTGCTTTTTTTACTGCTGTGCTTAAGACGTAACCCTCTAATTTATTTTTACCGTTGTATAAAGCATAATAAGTTTCTCCGTTTTCCTCAACTGCTTCAGAAACTAAAAAGGTGTGATTAACTAACTGACTTGTTTTACCAATCACTACCCCGCCTACTTTATCAAATATATCATCATGCTCTGACGTCACACTGACATAAAAAGATTCAATTTCTCGTGTCACTGTAACCTCTTGTTCCTTTGTCGGTTCCTCTTCTAAGGAAGTACTACTTTCAACTGTTGAATCTGTTGTTGTATCACTAGACTCTTGGGTCATACTTTCTACTACTGATTCTGTGGTACTTGTACTTTCTTGAATGATACTTTCACTGCTTGTTTGTTCGACTATATCTACACTAGATGAGCTTTTAGTTTCTTCACTTGCTCCAACAGCGCTAGGAAAACAAAGGGATAACAACAGTAACCCCGTTAACCAACTTTTTTTCTTCATATTTTACCACTCTCCATTAGTAATGATAGTCTCATTATAGTATAAAAAACTTTAGTAAACTAGATACTATCCCATTTATTTATAAAAAATGTTTAGTTATTATAAAATAAAAAGTTAGTTGATATTGGCTAACTTCTTATTTTTTTGCCCGATACATTGTGTTACACTTTAAAAAAACAAATTTAGAAAAATGGAGCTTTATTATAATGATGAAACGCTTATGGCTAGTCCTTGCTACTTGTTTACTATTTTTAAATCTCATTTGGATCTATCACACATATCAATATGATGCTTACACACAAGCTGTAGGTGAAATTACCACAATACAAGTTCTTAGTCAGACAGATACAAAAGATGAACATCATAACACTGATTAGCTAACTACTCAGAAACTAGAGGTCCTTTTGAAGCAAAGTAAGTATCAGCATAAAACAATAACCATAAGCAATACTTATAGCCAATCTCTTATTGAAGATCAACAGTATAAAACTGGAGACATTTTTTTTCTATCTATTCCCAATCAAGATATAAACCAAGCCTCAATTATCGATTCAAAAAGAGATACAACATTAGCCTTACTTTAATACTAGCCAATGGTTGGTATAAGAAAACACGGATTGCAATCTTATCTACATATTGTTCTACTTTAATTACCTTTTTAATTGGTCTTGGTGTTATAACCATTACTAAACATGGAGGACTTCATTATGAACAGATGGAGTTAATTACAAGACCTCAGCATATGCTATTTTTAACCAGTCTACTTGTAGGCTTATTGGAGCAACTATGGATATTGCCATAACACTTAGCTCTTCACTAGGAGAAATCATCTCTTATGAACCAGAAAAAACCAAAGCTCAACTCTATCAATCTGGCTTAAAAGTAGGAAGTGACATTGTTGGTCCTATGGTTAATATCATGTTCTTCTCTTATTTAAGTAGTTCTATTCCTATGGCACTTATTTTTTTAAGAAATGATATGTCATTTAATTTTACCTTTCCTGTTTCCTTATCATTAGAAGTAACAAGGGCCTTAGTAGGTAGTATTGGCATTGTTTTAAGCATTCCTATCACAAGTCATCTGGCGAGCTATTTCTTCACAAAAGAGGTGTCTTATGAGCGTTAATTTAGTCTTGTTTATTATATTAGTTGGACTTTTATGGTATTTTCAAAATCGAAAAGGCCTGATTACTTTAGTAACTTTAGGAGTAAATCTTGCCTTATTATTTTTTATGCTAGTCTTCATTAATCTAGGTTTTTCTCCTATTTTACTTACCTATGTAGTTGCGTTGTTAATTAGTGCTAATAATTTATTCAATATTAACAGTATCACTTTAGCTAGTAAAACCGCCTTTATAAGTAGCTCACTAGTCATCACTTTAATGCTTTATCCTATTTACTACATCATCTCAATTTCCCATAGTCAAGGGTTACCTATGGAAGGGCTTATGGAGATGGATATATATTCTTTAAAGATCGGTCTTTCTTTTACTGAGCTAAGCGCATCTGTCTTACTTATAGTCATGATAGGAGCTGTTAATGACATGACTATTTCTATCACTGCTGCAATGGTTGAAATAAAAACATAACTGCCACATATTAGCTTAAAAGAATGGTGACATTCAGGCTTTATTGTGGGTCAAGATGTTTTAGGCTCGACTATTAATACTTTACTATTTGCTACAGTCGGTAGCCAACTAGCTCTTTTTATTTGGCTTTTCGATTTAAATTCCCCTCTAGAACAAATTTTAAATAACAAATTATTAGTTCAAGAAATCATCGCTATTATTTTAAGTGCCATTAGCATTGTTACCTCTGTTCCCTTAACTATCTGGGTCTTCCTTAAAAGCAAGAAAGAGGCCTAAAGAAGGACTTCTTTAAACCTCTTTTTGTAACCAGTTCTTTGTTGCTTCTACCTCTTCAAGACTTAAATTATGACCAATAGTTTCAAATATTTCAACACTTGCTTGTCTATTTCTTAATATATCAATCACATGCTGACTCTCCTCTAAAGGCACGATAGGGTCATTTATTCCAAAACTGATAAATGCCTTCGTCTTAGATAAGGTGACTTCTTTAATCTGACTAAGTGGGTACATGGGGTGAAATAAAATAGCTTGGCGGTACACACTAGCTTCATTTAATAATAAATGAAGACCAATATTGGCACCATTAGAATAGCCCACTAATACCACTTCATTTAAAGAAAAATGATACTCACTGGAAGCTTGTTTAATAAACTGATTAAGTAACATACCTTTTTCATATAAATCTACCTCATCATAAACTCCCTCTCTAAGTCTTCTAAAATAACGAGCCATTCCTTGCTCATTAACTTCACCTTTAATACCTAAAAGAGAGGCTTTGCTATTTAACTTATTTCCTACGTCAATCAATGACTCTTCTGAGCCACCTGTACCATGAAGTAACACAAAAACCGGTTGACTCTTCTCACCTTGTATAAAAATATGTTTCATAATCCCCCTCTTTTCTATGGTCTCTCTAAATCAAATAACTTCCCTAAAGTAGCATAAGTTGATCCTGCTAAACGACTAATAGGATCTAGTCCAAGAGGGTCAATTTTACCCTCTTCAAAAATAGCTTCTTCAATATAATATTGCTCTAATTTCAATAAAAATAAATCATTACTAACTTGATCTTGTTCTTTAATTTCAATATGGTCATATAAACTCGTTTCAAATCTAATCTTAGCCTCATTAATCCCTGGTGTATTAATAATCTTTGATGGCACCACTGAAAAATTAGTCACGCTTAGCTCACTTTTATCTTCTGAAAATTCCACAGCTGTTTCATTGGCATCATTGACGATAGATGTATCAATGATATGAATCACTGCTTCTTTTTGATTTAATAAATGTTTGGCTGTGTCTTTCATTTTCCCTTGCCTTCTTGAAACTGACAAGGATACAATTGGTGGGGTAGCTGAGACAATATTAAAATAACTAATCGGTGCTAAATTAATGACCCGCTCTTTTGATAATGTGCTCACTAATGCAACAGGACGAGGAATAATACTTCCTATTAACAATTTATAACGTTCCCTATCACTTAGTTGGTTTGGATTAATACTTAACATTTACTCTCCTCCTTATTCTGTCACAAATGGTTTCACACTCTTCTCAATATATTCTCGCTTATTTTCAATAAATGGAGCTAATGATAGAGTTTTTCCTAACTCGTCATACTCCTCATCTATCATAAAACCAGGAGCATCTGTTGCAAGTTCTATTAATATATGACCAATCCTTACATATAAAGATTCAAAGTAAAAACGATCTACATAACCTGAATTTGGTAGTCCAAGTTTATCAAAGATATCCTTCCAAGCATAAAGCCCAGCCTGCTCACTTAGGCGAAAAGCTACATGATGTACTTCTCCGTACCCTTGCCTAGCATCAGGAGACTTGTCATCATGAACTAAAATGACTTGAGCACCACTGCCCTTTTCCCCAACTTCAAATAAGTGACGATTTCCATCAGAGTTTATTTCTTTAAAACCAAAAATACCTTCCAAAACATCTTTAAACTCAGTAAAATAACTAACTGATATTTCCGTTGGTCCTAAGCCGTAAATAGCAAATTCTTCAGGCACAGGACCACCAATCCATGCTGTTCCTGGTAACATACCGCTATTATACCTATCAGAAATCAATTGATAGCGCTGATTATCTGCATCTTGAAACTTTAATATCTTTTTACCAAATTCTTCACTTATCTCATCATGAAATACACCCATATCTTTTATAATATTCAAGTGCTTCATCACTAGGTACCCTAAAGCTTGTTCTAGTAATAGCATTTGTTCCTGGTATACCTTGTGGGCTATTTGGAAAATCAAAAAACGTCATCGTTGTTCCTGGTGTACCGATATCATCAGCATAGTACGTGTGATAGGTCTGAATATCATCTTGATTGACTGTTTTTTTGACTAACTTCATTCCTAACACCTTAGTAAAAAACTCATAATTTTTCTGAACATCACTTGTCATAGCTGTCATGTGATGAATCCCTAATAATTCGTGATTAGCTTGCATTATTCATTCCTCTTTTCTCTTTTTTCCTAGTTGAAGGCTCACTCTTACTTTAAATCACTTCCTAAAAGTAAGCAACTTTTTTGTTTTATAATATCAATTATAGGTCTTATGGCTGATGTGCCTTTGAAAAAGTTCTTATACAATAACATTATATAAATAGAAAAGGGGTACCAAGATGTCAAAAAAGAAAAAGATTGTTATTGGTAGTATTATTGGAGTCATTATTGTTGTTGTGATTTTATTTAGTATGGGAATTGGAAAAAATAATAAACAAGATACTCTGCCAGAAAATAATATTGAATTTTTCACAGTAGCTGATGTGGATCAAGTTTTTATTAATGGTATGGTGACACCTGTTAAATCTAAAGAATTCATTCAAGACAATTCTCTGGGTAAATTAGGTAAACTACAAGTAAAAAACGGAGAAAATGTCGAAGAGGGAACTCTTTTGTACCAATACACAGATGAAGCCACTAGTACTCAAATTAGCGAGTTGAACTTTCAAATAGAATCAACTCAAGCAGAAAAAGAAAAAACTAGAAAGCAAATGCTATTAGAAATAGATGAATTAAACAAAGCAAGTGAGCAAGTTGAAGAAGGACAAGATACAGGGGCACCATCTAGAGAGTCCATTGAACTAAAGTATGATTTAGGTAGTTTTGATATTAAAATCGGACAATTACAAACACAAGTCAACGAACTTAACGAAAAACAAGTTAATCAAGTCACTGCTCCTTTTAGTGGCCAAGTGATTATTCCTCAAGAGCAAAATAGAGATAGTGCTATCATGACTTTAACTTCTAATGATTTTTATGTAGAAGGTGACGTCAATGAAAAAGATTTGATTAAAGTAAAAGAAAAGCAACCAGCTGAAGTGAAAATGATTGCTAGTAATGAAGTGTATCAAGGTGAAGTTATCTATGTTTCAAACACACCTATTCAAGAAACACCTGCTGCAGGAGCTGGAGGTAGTAGTGAAGGTGGTTTATCAAAATATATTGTCAAATTATCTTTAAAAGACACAAAAAATGTTAAACAAGGATTCCACGTCCAAGCTTCTATTAAATTAGATAAACAAAAAATAGAGGTTCCTAAATCAGCAGTTAAAGAAGATAAAGATAAAAAACAATCCTATGTGTTAGTGGATGATTTTGGTACAGTCCTTAGAAAAAATATCACCACAACAGACAAAGGTGCTACTAAAGATCATGTTGTAGTAACTAGTGGACTTGAGAGTTTAGATAAAGTGATTGTTAAAAGTGATCGTGAGCTTAAAAATGGTGAAATGCTAAATGCTGAAGGGAATACTAATGAATCTGGTACACAAATGAGTGAGGGGGAATAACTTATGACTGATAATATCAAACAAGACACTCCCTTAGTTAACATTGTGGAGATGGATAAATATTACCCTGTAGGAAAAGAGCAGCTCCATGTATTGAAAAAGTTAAATTTAACTATTGAACAAGGTGAATTTCTAATGATTATGGGAAAGTCAGGTAGCGGAAAAACAACTTTAATGAATATTATCGGCTTTTTAGATCAATCATCTGACGGGGCTTATCTATTTAATAATCAAGATGTATCGACTTTAAGTGAAAATCAAAAATCTGATTTACGAAACAAATATGTCGGCTTTATTTTTCAACAGTTCTTCTTAATCCAATCACTAAATGTTAGACAAAACGTAGAGCTACCTATGATTTATGAAGGTAAGCGCCGGGAATCTGAGCGTAAAGTAATAGCTGAAGAGTACCTGAAACTAGTGGGTTTAGAAGGAAAAGAAAACTCTAAAACAACCGAATTATCAGGCGGACAACAACAACGTGTTGCCATTGCCAGAGCGTTAGTGAATGATCCTCTACTAATTATGGCAGATGAGCCAACTGGTGCTCTAGATAGTCAGACTAGCCGTGATATTATGGGGATTTTATCTGATTTAAACAAACAAGGAAAAACCATTGTAATGGTCACTCACGATCCTGATATGAGAAAATATGCGACTAGAGTGATTTATATGAAAGATGGCATTTTCTTAAATGAGGAGGAGTATTTAAATGGTTAAAAATTTATTGCTAAGTACTTTTCTAAGTCTGAGAGCTCATAAACTTAGAGTTTTTCTAACTATGGTTGGTATTATAATTGGGATTGCAGCTGTTGTGACAGTCTCAGCCATTGGTGAGGGGATGAAGCAAAGTAGTATGAAAGTGTTGGAGTCTACTGATGCTTCTACCGCTCGCTTAATCTATAATGTAGATATGGATGATGAAACAAGTGCTAATGAAGTCTCTCTAGAAACCTTTGCTTTTAGTCGATCTGATTTAAAAACTCTAAGAAAACTAGATGGTGTAGATAATATTTCTGCAGATTATGGTTACGGATTTGCCTCTAGCGAGAGTATTACAGCTACTATTTCATATTTTAGTGCTATTGGTAGTGGACAAATCAAGCCATATACGTCTCCTGATAAAACCATAGCTTTTGGTTCTGATTTTTCTGAAGATGATATGGATCGAAATAATATTATTTTAAGCTATGACACCATGCAAACTGCTCTTAATGTCAAAAAACCAGAAGATATTATTGGACGGGCTATTGATGTTGATGGGGAAAAATTTCAAGTCATTGGTGTTAAGAAAAAAATTGGGGGCAGTGATATGATTACAGATGATTCTGTTTTTTCCAACACAGTCCCTAAAAAAGCTTATAATGAGTTAGCCAAAAACAAACCTATTAATGCCATTAATTTAAAGGTAGCACCTTCAGCTGATCGTACGGCTGTCATTACAGCTGCCAATGATTTATTAAAAGAATACCATCCAGATTTGGTTGGAAAGTTTGAAGAAGATAGAACAAACGAACAGATGCGCCAGCAAATAGAGCAAATGCTACAAGCTGTTATCTCTGGTTTAATTTTGATTACAGCTATTTCTCTGCTTGTTGGTGGAATTGGCGTGATGAATATTATGTATGTCTCTGTTTCAGAACGTAAACGAGAAATTGGAATTAGGCGAGCAATTGGGGCAAAGCCTGCTAATATTTTAATTCAATTTTTACTAGAAGCTGCCTTTATTACTTTAATTGGTGGTATTATCGGAATACTTCTTGGTTGGGGATTTGCTAGTCTATTAACCAGTCTAGTACCTGGCGTCCAAGCTGTAGTTAGTCCTAAAATGGCAATGATTTCAGCTAGTATTTCAGCTGGTATTGGTCTATTCTTTGGTGTCATTCCAGCAATCAATGCTGCTAAGATGGATCCTATCAAAGCCATTTATCAATAAAAATTATTAATTCACAGTATAATCTAAATACTCTAGTGTATTAAAAAAAATAAGCCTACCAAGAAATAATTTCTTGGTAGGCTTATTATATTTATAGAACTGTGACACTTACCATACGACGACCCCAGTTATTACATTCTTCTACTGTATTAAAATGAACATCAACAATATTACCTTTAATTGCTCCACCCGTATCAGCCGCAATAGCAAAACCATAGCCTGATACCTCAACTAATGAATTCAAAGGGATAACACTTGGATCTACAGCAATAACACGAGAATTCTCTCTTAAATCAATTCCTGTTGCTGTTAAATGCGATGCTCCAGCTTCACTGTAAGAGTAAGCTGTTGATTCCATCGTCATAGTCGTACCACCATTTGATGATTCTGGACTTGGACCATTATCACTTGGTTTTGACTCTTCACTTGACTCACTTGTTTCTGAGCTTACTTCTGAAGATGACGCACTACTTGATGATTCTGATACTTCTTCACTTGAGTGGCTTGTTTCTTTTTCTTCTTTAGTTGCTTTAGTCGTTTCTTTAATAGCTTCTTTTTCTTTCCTAACTTCTTTGACGATACGTTCATTAGCTAATTTATTAAGCAGAGCTTCATTTGAAGATAATTCAACTTTTAAATCAGATACTTGATTTTCTAATATCATTGTTTCTTCTTCAACAGCTGCTTGTTTCATAGCTAAATTTTCTCTATCTTTTATTAGCTCAGATTTTAATTTTTCTAAATGCTCTTGATCTTGTGATAATGAATCCACTTTAGATTTTTCAGCACCCTGTAAAACAGTAATCGCATAAGCACGATTAATAAAATCAGAAATACTATTAGAATTCATTAAAGCATCAATCACACTCATACTACTTCCATTAGATTGAATGTTTTGCATACGTGAACCAATTGACTCTTTCCGACGTTTAATACTAACTTGAGTATCTTTGATTTCTTGCTCTGTTGATTCAATTGAACTTTCTGTTTTTGATACTTCTGTTTTTAAATTTTCTACATCACGATACTTAGCATTAACATCATCTAATGCTTTATCTATTTTTGTACTAATCTCAACACTTTCCTTCTTGACATCACTTTCGCTTGCTGCTGCAAGTAATGACACTGGAGAACTAAATAATACCATTAAACTCATGATTGCAATGGTTATCCTTTTTGATTTCAACAATCGACAACACCTTTCATTCTTACTGTCTCGTCCATATTCTTTTTTCATTATACAAGATAGCTCATTGGATATTATGACATTCTCTTTACAAATTGTTACATTTTAAGATATGCTATACATAATCATGTAACAGTTAGGAGAGATTTAATGTCAAAAACAATCTACTTTGCAAGCCCTTTATTCTCAAATATGGAGCGAACTTATAATGAACTTTTTGTTGAAAAAATAAGAGAATCATACCCTGAAATTAACGTATACCTACCACAGGAACAATTAGTTATCAATGATAAACACAGCTTTGCAGACTCAAAAATGATTGCAACATTTGATACAAATGCTTTGTTACAAAGTCATCTCATGATTGCAATATTAGACGGAGCAACCATTGATGTCGGGGTTGCCTCAGAAATTGGTGTCGCTTATCAAGCTGGTATTCCAATTGTTGGGTTATTTACAGATAGTAGACAAGATGGAGCAACAAATAAATCAAAGTTAAAAGCTTTGTCTGAAGTAGCAGAATCTCAGTTTCCATATGTTAACTTATATACAGTTGGCTTAATTAAACTAAATGGTATTATCGTAACGAATGAAGATGACGTCATTGATGCTATTACTGAATATATTAAATAATAAAAAAACACTACTAAAGCAGTAGAAAAACTGCTTTAGTAGTGTCTAATTTGTTTTATGACAATATATATGGGCATGTTTCAACTATCTAGATGACATGTAATCTTTCTGGCAAATGGATTCTAAAGCAACTAAAATTCCTAAAGAGATTACTTCACTAGACTTTTCAAAGACTGTTAATTCTAAGGCATCACCAAATGAAATCCATCTGTTTCTAACTTTTGCTACTTTCCTATACCCAGAATTTATGTCAAAATCTAGTGTACGCCAATCACCATAGATATCTAGCATAGAGTCCATAATCTGATAAGCTTCATCCAAAGAGTTATGAGTTTGTTTAACTGTAAACAAACATTTCTCTTCAGTCCACACACCTACTTTTATTTGACCATCTTGAAACTCACTGTTAACATGTAAGACTTCATTATTCAAATAGTCTAAAATAGTATAAGACTCTTTTTCACCCTCTCCTATACGTTTAATAGTATACTGGATGTCACCTTTTCGATTTGTAACAGGTATGTTATGTTCTGTAGTAAATTCTTTCCTTAATATAAATAATTGACGCACGTTCTCACCTCTTTTCACATACAATTTTTCATAGCTTTCTAACCTAATTGTAACATAAAGGCCATAACACTTTCATCTTTATCATATTATTTGGGATATTTCATTCAAAAAACGAACTTTTTTTGATGCGAAATCTTCTGGTAGTTCTTTACCATCTTCAATCCAAATAGAATCTATCCCTACTCGTCTTGCTCCTTCAATATCAGATGTCAAACTATCCCCTATCATAATAACTGTTGATTTATCAGTAATTCTTTCCTGATTAAAAATATAATCAAAAAATCTAACATCTGGTTTTTCAAACCCAACTTCTTCAGATATAAATAACTCGTCAAAAAAATGATCCATTTGTGCATTTTTCAAACGAATTCTTTGTGTACTACCTATACCATTTGTCCCTGCAAATACAGTATACCCTTTTCCTTTGATATCTTCCAATAATTCAATGGCTCCATCCATTAAATCATTATTTTCTTCTAAATAGTGGCGAAAATCTTGGTCAACCTTGGCTCCATTAACGACTATATGATGTTCTAAAAAGAAACGGTAAAAACGTTGCTCTAATAAATACTCCTTACTAATTTTCCCTTCTTCAAGTTGATGCCACAACTCTCCGTTGATTTTCTTATACTGCTCAAAGGTCTCCTCATTAAAAACCACACCCTGTTTAGCAAATACTTTTTGTAGTGCTTTATATTCTGACTTACTAAAATCTAGTAAGGTATTATCAATATCAAAAATAACGTACTTATATTTAGACATGTGACGGCTCCTTTTTTAAATAATTTGATTACTTGTTTTATATCAAAAAAAAGAGACCTTGTCTATCAAGGCCCCTTATAAAATGTCTTTTTAAGAATTAAAACGCAATAATTGTTGTTTAATAACATTGACATTGACAATCCAATACGTACCAATAATATGAACTACAAGTAATATGAGTGAACTTACTATTCTACTTGGAATACTGGCAACAATCCCTGGACCATACATTAAGTACAACCAAAATGTGTTTAAACCTAAATTAACAAAAATCGTCACTATACAGTTGACAATGATAATCCTTGTTAAGGTTATTTCCTTTTTATAGTAAAAAACACCGTATAAAAAGGCTGTTAAAAAAGCAGACACACTAAATCCTGGGAAAAATCCAGCAGATACTGGAAATAAAGTAATCCCAATAAAATCTGCTAAGGCATTAGCAACACCAGCAATAACCGGTGAAAACATCATAGCCATAAGTACAACAGCAATAAAAGCAAAACCAATTCGAACAGTAGGTAATTGTATGGAGACAAATCTAGTCAAAATAATTTGTAACCCCATTAATACCCCCATTAAAGCAACCGATTTTGCGGTAAATCTATTCTTTTCCATTCTAGCATCTCCTTTAGAGCTGCTACACGTATGCAGCGAATGCGGTCATATAATCGCAAATACAAAAAATGTATCTTTCGTTTACTAAGCAACATCCCATCTTAGTAACACTTAACGCTATATGTCCTACTCTGTTTATTTTTTCAATATTGACTATAACATATATTGATAAAAAAAACAAGTTCACAGACTCTTTTGTCACTATGACGAAAATAAATAGTCACCTTTCACATTGTAAGCGCATTACATGTTGGTTATACTTTATGTATTCAATCAAGCGAAAGAAGGTACTATATAATGGTAGAAATAGCCTTAAAACATATTTATAAAAAATACGAAGGTAACCCAAATTATTCGGTTACAGACTTTAACTTAAATGTAGAAGATCGTGAATTCATCGTATTCGTTGGACCATCTGGTTGTGGTAAATCAACAACACTACGTATGATCGCAGGTCTTGAAGATATTTCAGAAGGTGAATTATGGATTGGGGATCGTCTTGTTAATGATGTTGCACCAAAAGACCGTGATATCGCTATGGTATTCCAGAACTATGCTTTATATCCTCATATGACAGTTTACGATAATATGGCTTTTGGTCTAAAACTTCGTAAATATGACAAAGAAGAAATTAGACGACGTGTAGAAAATGCTGGTGAGATTTTAGGTTTAACTGATTACTTACTACGTAAACCTGCTGCCCTATCTGGAGGACAACGTCAGCGTGTGGCCCTAGGTCGTGCTATTGTTCGTGATGCTAAAGTCTTCTTAATGGATGAGCCTTTATCAAACTTAGATGCAAAACTTCGTGTAGCAATGCGTGCTGAAATCGCTAAATTACACCGTCGTTTAGAAACAACAACTATCTATGTAACCCATGACCAAACAGAAGCCATGACTATGGCTGATAGAATTGTCATTATGAAAGATGGTTTCATTCAGCAAATTGGAACTCCTAAAGAAGTTTATGACACACCAGACAATGTCTTTGTAGCTGGTTTTATCGGATCACCTGCTATGAATTTATTTAATGTCACATTAGATGAAAATGGGTATATTAGTGATGGCACTGAACTACGCATACAAATTCCTGAAGGTAAATTTAAAGTCTTACGTGAAAAAGGTTATGTCGGTAAACCACTAATCTTTGGTATTCGTCCAGAAGACATTCATACAGAACCAATTGCTAAAGAAGCGGCACCTCACAGTGTTGTCAGCTCTGAAGTTGTGGTATCTGAATTATTAGGTGCTGAAACAATGCTTTATACTAGAACAGGCGACACTGAATTCATCTCCAAAGTAGATGCTAGATCAGCTTACTCACCTGGTGAAGTCATTGAACTTGCCTTCAATTTAAATAAGAGTCACTTCTTTGATACAGAAACAGAACAAGTGATTCGCTAAAATCATTCCCTATTTTCACTTTTATTAGTGAAGTTAAAAAGCCCTGTTAATTTCTTCCGCTTAGGAAATTAACAGGGCTTTTATATATTTTATTTAGTAGCTTCTAAAAATGTTGGGAACTTAAATCTATTCCCTATTTTTCTAGCAATAATTAAAGATAAAGAAAAATCAATTAAACTATGAATAAAGCCACCAAATCCAACTAAGACAATCACCGTCTGAAAAAAGGCTGGTGTGTATACAGCCTCTCCTGAATTATCCATCATGAAAAAAATTGTCACAACTAAAACTTCACAAGCTGCATGTAAAACCCCTAACACAACATTAAATACCCATATTCTTTTATTTGATTGAATACTTTGGGGACTCATTTCCAAATAAAGAGCTCCAAAATAAGCAAAAACAACATGGGTAAAAGCTCTCATCACAATAATAAAAGGAGCAGTCAAAAAAAATCCAAAAGCTGTCCCTAATGCGACCATCACAGCAACTTTAGGTGAGATAAACATAGCTAACATCACTGGAATATGACTACCTAAAGTGTAAGAAGCTGGACCAATAACAATTCTAACTGGCATCATGATAGGAATTAAAATCCCTAATGCAATTAAAAATGATGCATAAACCATGGGTTGTGCAGAACTTCTTCTCATTATTTTTCTCCATCATATGTCTTATAATCAAGCATACCTATTTATTTTTAATTAAAGCATTAGCTAAAGCACCAAACTCTTCGATACTTAGAGATTCACCCCGACGTTTTGGATCAATATTAGCCTCTTGTAGAGATACTTCTAACCACTCTTTTACTTCATCACTTTTACCAAAGCGATTTAATAAATTGTTCCACAATGTTTTACGGCGTTGCTGGAAAGCGCTACGTGTCAAATCAAAAAAGAATTCCTCATCAATCACATCAACTAAAGGTGTATCACGTTTTTCTAGTTTAATAATAGCAGAATCTACATTGGGTTGTGGGACAAAAGCTGTTCTTGGTACAATAAAAGCTAGACTTGCTTCCATATAGTACTGAACGGCAATGGATAGTGATCCGTAAGCTTTTGTTGAGGGCTTAGCACTCATTCTATCTGCTACTTCTTTTTGCATCATCACAACCATCGTCTTAATATCAAGTGGTGACATTAGTAAATGTATCATGATTGGTGTGGTGATGTAGTATGGTAAATTAGCTACAACCTTAATGTCTTTGGCCTCACCAAATACTTTTTCAGACTCACTAACGATATCAGCCTCTAAAATATCTTCATTTATAACCGTCACGTTTTCATAAGGACTAAGTGTATCCTCTAACACAGGGATTAAACGCTGATCAATTTCAAAAGCCAACACTTTACCAGCATCTCTTGCTAAGTGTTCTGTTAAGGCTCCAATCCCTGGTCCTATTTCAATTACATTATCATCTTTAGTTAATTCTGCAGTTTCAGCAATCTCACCTAAAATCCCTGGATTTGTTAAGAAGTTTTGTCCCAGACTTTTTTTAAATGAAAAACCGTGTTTTTTCAATATTTCTCTAGTTCTATTTGGCGTTGCTATATCTTTATAGTCTGTCATACTTTCTCCTCCTCTATAATATCTTGCATTGTTTTTAGAAATTTTTCTGTGCTAATTTGAAACATACTCAAGCGTTTTTTTAGTTGTTTACCATTAGTATAGCCAATACGGAGTCTATCTCCTAATTCCTCACGTCGCCGTCTTGACCCACTACCTGCAATTAAGCCAAAATTAATAAGATCTTCTGTCGTAATAGATGACTCAAAAGAATTGCTTTGCGGAGTTGCTACTGATTGTAAGGCTTCAATAATAACCTCCCTACTAGCATGCTCCACACCTAAACTACTTCTCTTCTTCCTAGATTCACCATTTTTTCTTGAGATAAAAGCATGTTTAGCATCAGGTATGGCCATCATAATTTGTTTTCTAATTTTTTCACCAGGAAAATCTGGATCAGTAAAAACTATCACTCCGCGAACCTCTTGTGCATGTTTAATGTTTTCAATAATTGTTTTATCAATCGCTGAGCCGTTTGTCTCAATTGTATCAGCATTCACGTACTGCTGAATACGCTTTGTATCATCTCGTCCTTCAACCACAATAATTTCTTTAATATCCAATTTATTCATTAGTTTCAATCCTAAATAATTGATGTGCATTTTCAGTTGTCTGTCTTGCTACCCCTTGATAAGGTAGTTGTCTGATGTCAGAAATTTTATCGACTACATAGTGCGTATAGCCAGGCTCATTACGCTTACCACGATAAGGTACTGGCGCAAGATAAGGCGCATCTGTTTCTACTAGCATCTTATCAAGAGGTACAATGCTAGCTGCTTCTTGAACTTCTAAGGCTTTTTTAAACGTCACCACTCCACTGAATGAAATGTGCATACCTAAATCTAAAAAGCGTTTTGCCCATTCACCATCGCCACTAAAACTATGCATAATCCCACCAATATCAGAGATATTTTCAGATTTTAATATCTTATACGTATCTTCCATCGCATCTCTTGTATGAATACTAATTGGTAAATTCATCTCACGAGCAATCGCTATTTGGCGTCTAAATATTTTTTCTTGAGTAGATTTATCATCTTTCATCCAGTAATAATCTAATCCAGTCTCACCTAAAGCAACGATTTTGTCACGGGTTAATTGTTCTTGTAATCTGGTCTCAATTTCCTTATTGTAACTACCAGCCTCAGTTGGATGCCAGCCAATAATACTATAAATAAAATCGTACTCTTGACTTAGGCTCAGTGATTTATAAATAGTTGGCGTATCAAAACCAACGACTGCCATCTCATTTACACCAAGACGTTTAGCTGTTTCAATAACTTCTGGGATGTCATCATTAAATTGTTCAGCATTAAGATGTGTGTGTGTATCAAAAATCATTTATCTCGTCCTTTCTATCTATTGGGATAGAAAAAAAGCTGACCAAAAAAGTCAGCCTCTTTTATTTTTTATCATGTTTTACTTCATTATAAACTAGCCAATTAAAGCACCATTTTCTACTACTTTAGGCACCTCAACGACATGGAGTGTTCCGTCTGCATTTTCAGCTGACAAAATCATACCTTGACTAATATGACCACGAATTTTTCTTGGTTTTAGATTAGCTACGATGACTACTTTTTTACCAACAAGTTCCATTGGATCACTGTAATATTCAGCAATACCTGATAAAATTTGGCGGTCACCCTTATCTCCTGCATCTAACCTAAATTGGAGTAACTTATCTGCTCCTTCAACCTTACGGCAATCAAGTACTTCTGCAGCTTTAAGCTCCACTTCTTCAAACGTATCAAATTTAACAGCCTTTTCTTTAGCAGATATAAGTTCTACCTCTTCAGGTACCCACTCTTCTTCTGAATTTGTAGATGATGTCATACTTTGAGCCATTTGTTCTTTAATATAAGCAACTTCTTCTTCTACATCTAATCTAGGGAAGATTGGTGTCCCTTTACTAGTCACTGTTGTATTTTCCGGGAAATCGCCAAAACGGATATCTTCCATAGAAGCAGAGTTTTCATCTAGGCCTAATTGACGGAAAATTTCTTTTGGTGTTTGAGTCATGATTGGTTGTAGTAAAATCGCAACAATTCGTAAACTTTCAGATAAGTGAACCATCACACTATCTAACTCTTTTTTACGTTCATCATCTTTTGCTAATACCCAAGGCTCAGTTTCATCAATATACTTATTCGCTCTTGAGATAAGTCTCCAGATTTCACTTAAAGCTATATTAAATTCCATCTTTTCCATCGCTTTATTATATTTACCGATGATATCTGCTGCGGTTGTTGATAACTCACTATCAAAAGCTGTGACTTGTGACGCATATTTTGGAACTTGACCGCCGCAGTATTTATTTACCATAGCAATCGTACGATTTAGTAAGTTACCTAAATCATTAGCTAGATCATAGTTAACACGGGACACAAAATCCTCAGGTGTAAACACACCATCTGAACCAAATGGTATAGCGCGCATTAAGTAATAGCGTAGAGCATCTAATCCGTAACGACGAACTAACATCTCTGGATAAACCACATTACCTTTTGATTTAGACATCTTACCATCTTGCATCACTAACCAACCATGAGCAAAAATTTGTTTTGGCAGGGGTAAGTCTAGTGCCATCAACATAATTGGCCAGTAAATCGTATGGAAACGTATGATCTCTTTACCCACCATATGTACATCTGCTGGCCAATATTTTTCAAAATTGCCATCGTCATCAGTTCCATAACCTAGAGCTGTGATGTAGTTTGATAATGCATCAATCCACACGTAAACCACATGTTTTGGATCAGTTTCAACAGGAACTCCCCAAGTAAACGACGTACGGCTAACCGCTAAGTCTTCTAGGCCTGGTTTAATAAAATTGTTCAGCATTTCATTTTTTCTTGAAACAGGTTCAATAAATGTCGGATGATCTTCATAGTACTTCACTAAACGATCAGCATATTTACTCATTTTAAAGAAGTAGCTTTGTTCTTTAACAAGCTCTACTTCATGTCCACTTGGTGCACGCCCACCAATTACTTTTCCATCTTCATTACGGAAGACTTCTGCTAATTGATTTTCTGTGAAATACTCCTCATCTGATACAGAGTACCACCCTTCATACTCACCTAAATAGATATCACCTTGCTCAAGTAACTGGTTAAATATCTTTTGAACAGATTGTTTATGATCAACATCTGTTGTACGGATGAATTTTGTATAATCAATATCTAATAATTTCCATAATTTTTTAACATCCATCGCCATATCATCCACATATTGTTGTGGTTCAATACCTAATTCATCTGCTTTTTGCTCAATTTTTTGCCCATGTTCATCAAGACCTGTTAGATAAAACACATCAAATCCTTTTAATCGTTTGTAACGCGCCATAGCATCACAAGCAATTGTTGTATATGAACTTCCAATATGTAATTTTCCACTTGGGTAATAAATGGGGGTTGTGATATAAAATGTTTGCTTCTCCTCCACTTTTCTTCCTCCTAAATTAACAAAGAACTAGCCTCTGTAGCGTATAATCCCGTCCATTATAGCATACTTTATAATGAAGGTTTAGTCTTAAAGGTAAATTCATTATTCATTAAGATTTACTTGTATTAGCTTGTCTTAAAGACATACAAGCTAAGTAAATCGGGACTAAAGATTTATAAGTTTCTAACATATATTCTCTAGCTTCATCTTGACTTAATTTAACTAATTTTTCCCTAGTTAAAACTCTACCTATTTGAAATTCTCCTTTTTTCACCGTTTTAAACCGAGTTAAATCTTTAACCAGTTGCTCCTTTTCTAAACTATGATAATTATTTTTAGTGTGATCTGTATTTATCATCATCTCACTAGGCAACTGAGTAAACCATGCTAAGTTCTCTAGCATCAACTCAGCCATATCCACTTCAAACTCTGGATTATCAATAAATGATAACCACATGAGCGCATACTCTGGGGTGATACCTAACTGAAAATGTGGGTATTTTTTATAGCCACGTTTATCTCCCCCCATGGCACTCCATGTAAAATCAGGAGCATTCGCTGTTCTTCTTCTATGTTGGGCGATATGTATAGGTAAGACTTCCCCGACTTCAGAAGACAACTCGTCTACAAAATAAGTGTCTAATTCATTAAAAATCGGTTGAATCACCTCTCTAATCCCAACCATTCTTGCCTCTAATCCTTCAATGTTAAACACATCAAATGACTTATCATCAAACATTTTCATCAATACACACCTTTTCCAAATTTATTTTTCCCTCATAAAAACTCTATATTTTATTCATATTCTAAGTCTATACTCTAACTCAGTTAATGATTTATTTACATGATTCATTATACGTGATTAATTTGTGATTATTAAAGAAAAATGCTAATATAATGACGAATAATGACAAGTTTTTTAGAAAGAAGGGGTATTATGCCTAAGGAAACATTCCTAAATCTTCCCTTAGATAAGCTAACTAGGATAGACAATATCCTTTTAGATATTTTTTTTAATCAACCAGTTAGTCAAGTGAGCGTCTCACAAATTGTGGAGCAGATGAATATGTCTCGTGGTGCTTTTTATAAATATTTCGAAGACTTAGAAGATGCTTATGAATATACCGTTAGAAAACACGCCCTGGTTGTTCATCAAGATATTTTATTTCATATTAGACAGCATCAAGAAAATTTCTTTTTAGGCATTGAACAATATTTAGTTTGGTGTACTTCTCTAGATGTGAGTCATCCCTATTACAAGGGACTGAAACTTTTAACTCACTCAGGCGAACAACAAACAATAAAAAGAAGACCTTTATCTACCTCATCTAAAGAATTAATAGAATGGATAACTCTCCTTGAAAAAAATCAGTTTGCTATTCAAGATACTGATGAAGCCGTCAGCCTACTCTATTTTATTATGGAGCTTGTGATGACTTCTATTTCCGATTATATTGTAAACGATTGGTATCAAGAGGAGCTAATTAAGGATTATCGTTACAAAACAAAATGGTTGCTAAATGGACTAAAATCATAGATAATGGTTTTATTAATTTAATTCATCTAGGAATTAAATTAAATGCCCTAAGTAACTCGTTTTTTTTATAAATAAAAGTGACAAATTGTCACTAATTACAGAAAGAAGGTTTGTATCATGTTTCTAGCATTAAAAGAAATGACATATTCAAAGCTACGTTATACCTTGATTATCGGGATTATGTTTTTAATCAGTCTAGTTGTTTTTTTACTATCAGGTCTAGCAAATGGTTTATCTACTGAATTTAGACAAGTGATAGATCAGTGGGATGCCAAAGAAATTGTTTTATCTGAAGAATCAAATAAAGTCCTGGCTGCCTCTCAGTTAAGTATGGAAGATTTAGAATTTGTCAGCTCAAATGACAAATCACCATTAGGTATTTATAGTAGCGCTATTGGAGATAGTAGTGATAAAACAAATATCACCTTTTTTGGTACAACTACTGATGCTTTTTTCTTACCAGAGATGACTCACGGTGAACCATTTAAAAAGGAAAATGAAGTTGTTATTTCACAAAACTTAGCTGATAAAGGTTATGACATTGGAGATACTATTACATTAGGTAGTGAAGAGACACCAGTAAAAGTCGTAGGTATTTTTCCTGAAACATCATATGTTGTCACACCTGTGATGTATGGTTCTGTTAAGGTCGTAGCTGAACTTAAATTTGGTAAACAAATGGTAGCTCAAAATGAGAACTTTCCAATCAATGCTATTTTAACCAACAGTACTACAAATCTAGATAGTGACCATTTAGTAGGATTATCAACTCAAGAATTAATTGAAAATTTACCTGGATACTCTGAACAAAGTCTAACGCTAAACGCCATGATTTACTTCTTATTTGTCATTGCTGCTGCTGTTATTGCGATCTTTATGTATGTCATCACCCTACAAAAAACAGCCATATTTGGTGTCATGAAAGTTCAAGGTATTAACACTTGGTTTATCTCTAAATCAATTATTGCTCAATCATTTTTAGTTGGTGTATTTGGTGTCGTACTTGCCGCTGTTGTCACTTATGGGTTAAGCTTTGTCTTTCCTGCTGCTATGCCTTTTGCAATTGATATCAAACAATGGCTAATTTATGGTGTTATTTTAATAATCGTTTCAATCATTGGTGGTTTATTCTCAACTATTACTGTAAACAAAGTCGATCCAATAAATGCAATCGGAGGGTAAAATAATGAAACCTATTTTAACAATGGAACATATTACAAAAAAATTCGGTAAAGGTCATAACGAAGTCACAGCACTTCATGATTTAAATTTTACCGTCAATGCAGGAGAATTCGTCAGTATCATCGGCCCTTCTGGTTCTGGTAAAAGTACGTTTTTAACTATTGCTGGAGGACTTCAAACACCTACTTCTGGTAGCATGACGATTAATAATAAAGAGTTTACTTCTCTAAAAGAAAAAAACCGTGCCCAGCTTAGATTCGATGAGATTGGTTTTATTTTACAAAGTTCTAACTTGATCCCGTTTCTAACTATTGAAGATCAATTTACGTTGGTTGGAAAAATAAAAAAAGAAAAAACAGATACAACGCGTTTAGATGATTTACTTAACTCACTTGACATTGATCACCTAAGAAAAAACTACCCAAGTGACTTATCAGGAGGAGAACGTCAACGTGTTGCTATTGGACGTGCTTTATATAACAATCCAAGCTTAATCTTAGCAGATGAGCCCACAGCTAGCTTAGATACGGAACATGCTTATAATGTGGTGAAATTACTTGTTAAAGAAGCCCATGAAAAAAATAAAGCAACGATTATGGTAACTCATGATCAGCGTATGATTAAATGGAGTGATAAGGTCTTTAAAATGGAAGATGGAACTCTTAGTGAAGTGTTAGATTTTAAATAATAAAAACAAGGCTATGCTAAATTTGGCATAGCCTTAGAGAGTGTAATATAAACCGTGTAAGTAACCTACCATCCTAGGTAGTGGGTTGCTTCGCGGTTTTTCTTTTTTTACAATAGATTAAAGGAGTGGTAAGTCATGACAAAAAAGAAAAAAGATCAAAAATCAGCGAAGTTAGCTCAATCAATTATTGATGCCTATCAACCAGAATCGGTTGAAGACATGCAAGAAGCCCTAAAAGATATTTTTGGACCGATGTTTGAAGCAATGCTTCGTGGAGAATTAGATAATCATTTAGGTTATGAGAATCAGTCAAGACAAGAAAAAGAAACTCAAAACAGACGGAATGGATATGGAAATAAAAAATTAAAAACAAGTTTTGGTGAATTAGACATTCAGGTTCCTAGAGATAGAGACGCTTCTTTTGAGCCAGAAATCATTCCTAAAAGAAGCAGAGACGTTTCAAGTATTGAAGGAAAAGTTCTTTCTATGTATGCCAAAGGCATGAGTCAACGAGATATTGCCTCGACAATTGAAGATATTTATGGTTTTACTATTTCTCATGATATGGTATCGGATATCACAGATCAAATATTACCAGAACTTGAGGAATGGCAAATCAGACCTCTGGCCAAATGCTATGCCTTCTTGTTTGTCGATTGTATGTATGTCACTCTAAGAGAAAATCATGAAGTGAAAGAATGTGCGGTGTATACAATTCTTGGTTATGATTTAAAAGGAAATAAAGAAATTCTAGGTCTTTGGCTAAATCAAACAGAATCGAAAAATAGATGGATGCAGATTTTTGATGAGATTAAAGAGCGTGGCGTTGAAGATATTTTGTTTATTTCAATGGATGGTGTATCAGGGCTTGAGAATGGAGCCAAAGCTATTTTCACAGGTGTTGTCGTTCAACGTTGTCTGGTCCATTTAGTTAGAAATGCCCTTCGTTATGTGCCAAGTAAAAGTTATAAAGAGGTTTGTAAGGATATGAAGTCTTTTTACAGTGCCTCCTCTTTAAAAGCGGCTCAAACAGCTTTTGATACCTTTCAAACAAAGTGGGCAGTCTATCCTGGAGCTATTGATGTTTGGAAAAGAAATTTCCACCATGTCGAACAATTATTTGATTACGGCTCAGCTATTCGAAAAATAATGTACACGACAAATGCTGTAGAAAGTGTTCACTCTAGTTTCCGCAAGGTAACTAAAAAAGGAGCTTTCCCTAATGAGAATGCCCTTCTTAAGCTATTATATCTTCGAGTGAAAGAACTTCAAAGTAAATGGGAAGGTGGGCATGTTCATAATTGAGCTATGGTGCTTAACCAATTAACGGTCAACGACTCTTTTTCAAAACGTGTCGAAAAATATAATCGTTACTAATCAAAATAAGTGAGACATATAAAATTTGACAACGAGTCTCTCGTCCTGCGATTTTTTATCGGGACAAGAGGTTTATTAAAAATACCCTCTTATTCCTAGAGATTATCACAGGACGACTCATTGTCAAATTGAGTTTCTATTTTTATTTTTAAGGAATTTACACACTTAACTTGACAAACCCTAGCCTTATTTTTTTATCCCCACTCCGCTTCAAATTTTTCAACAAAATTCCTCGTAAAATCAGTTTTTTCAACAGCTAATTCTTTAGCTGACTCAGTTTGCATCATCTCACCTAGCTTGAATAGTTTTTCATAAAAATGATTAATAACCGTTTAATTAATTCGACACTCCTTTTTAGTCATGTCCTCTCTTGGCAAGATATCATCATCATACATAATATGCCCCGCACCTCCACCGTAATAAAATGTTCTAGCAATTCCTATAGCACCAATGGCATCTAGTCTATCTGCATCTTGTACAATCTTCGCTTCTAAACTTAAAGTATCACATTTACCTAACTGCCCACTGAAAGATATTTTAGATATGCATTCTAAAATATGGGTTATATCAATACTGGAAACCTTAATAGCATATAAAAAGTCAATCAATTCTCTTTCTGCTTCTTCAGGATTATCCACTAATTTATCATCTAAGACATCATGCAATATAGCAGCTGATAAAATAGTAAATTCAGAACCCTCTTCTTTTTTCTGAATATCCTTAGCATACCTAACGATTCGGTTAATATGAGACATATCATGTCCTGTTTTATCAGATATTAACTTAGTTGACGTGTAATCATAGATACTTACTAATTGTTTTTCTTGTAAACTTGTCATCATCTTCATCTCTTATACTATCATAAATAAACTAAACAAAAATAGATAGAAAAAAAGAAAGTCCATTCTGTAAAATTAAAGTTACCACACAGAAATTTTAGAGGAGGACTTTCTCATGAATAATTTTACTACAGAAATTATGGAAACACTAATCAATAAAGGTGATTTAGATGATTTGTTTCGCCATCATTTAGAGCTAGCTATTAATTCATTATTAAAAGCTGAACTGACAGCATTTCTTGACTATGAAAAATATGATAGATCTGGATTTAATTCAGGTAATTCCCGAAATGGGAATTATTCACGTTCATTTCAAACGGAGTATGGAGAACTAAATTTAGTAATCCCTAGAGATAGGAATGGTGAGTTTTCTCAACAAACATTACCTGCTTATAAAAGAACCAATGACTCTTTAGAAACGACTATTATTCAGCTATTTCAAAAAGGAATAACGATGTCTGAAATCTCTGATTTAATTGAAAAGATGTATGGTCATTATTACACGCCACAAACTATTTCAAACATAAGTAAAATTGTATCTGAAGATGTTTTAGCTTTTAAAGAAAGAACTTTAGAGGCTAAATACTCAGTTGTTTTTATGGATGCTACTCATATTCCAGTAAAAAGGAAAACTGTAGCAAAAGAAGCTATTTACATAGTAATTGGTATCCGGTTAGATGGAACCAAAGAAGTTCTAGGATTTACTATTGCTCCAACTGAATCTGCCTACATTTGGAAAGAGATACTTCAAGACCTAAAAGACCGTGGTTTAGAAGAGGTTTTATTAGTTGTAACTGATGGTTTAAGCAGTATTCACGATAGCATCCATAGTGTCTATCCAAATGCTCAATTTCAACAATGTTGTGTTCATGTCTCTAGAAATATTGCTCATAAAGTTCGCGTTAAGGATAGAAAAGAAATCTGTGATGATTTTAAAACTGTCTATCAAGCTCTTTCAAAAGAGGAAGCAATTGAACAAGTAACTTTTATGACAGAAAAATGGAAAAAGCAGTATCCACGAGTTGTGAAGTTACTCATGAATCCTGCTATATTAACTTTCTATAACTTCCCGCCATCAATCAGAAGAACTATCTACTCAACTAACTTGATTGAGGGATTCAATAAACAGTTAAAAAAATATACAAAGAGAAAAGAACAATTTCCTAATGAAGAATCTCTGGAGAGATTCCTTGTTTCTCAGTTCAATGAATATAACCAAAAGTTTTTAGATAGAGTGCATAAAGGATTTAAGGAAATTCAAGATACATTAGAATCAATGTTTTAACTTAAAATAATGGAATGGATTTTCCATTTACACATAATTCTTGACGCAACCTGATTACCTACTATTATTGACTGTAATTAGTTAAACTATAATTAGAAAAAGGGGGCTATTTATATGACAATGATTTATTTAGTAAGACATGGACAAACACTATTTAATTTACAACACAAAATACAGGGATTTTGTGATTCTCCTCTAACTAATTTAGGAGTGGAAGAAGCTAAAATAGCTGGTCGTTATTTTAAAGAGGCTAATATACCACTTGACGAGGCTTTCGTTTCAACTTCTGAAAGAGCCATTGATACTCTCCAACTGATAACTGACTTACCTTTTAAAACTCACAAAAATTTAAGAGAATGGAACTTTGGTACTTATGAGGGAGAAGGCGAGCATTTAAATCCGCCTCTACCTTATGGCGACTTCTTTGTTCAATTTGGTGGTGAATCACAAACTGACCTCACTAAAAGAATTAATCAGGCTGTTACTGATATTGCTAAGCATTCTAATAAACAACACATTTTAATTGTATCTCACGGGGCTAGTATTGCTAACTTTTATAGAGAATGGGAAGAATTCAGCCCTGTTAAGCGACATGGTAGTATTAAAAATTGCTCTATTATGGCATATGAATATCTAGATGATACCTTTATTTCAAAAGAGATTATTAATCATGATTTTTCTAATATTAGTCTAGATGAAAACAACTAATTCATACATAAAAAATAAGACACACCTCGTTTCCACAACTAGGCGTGTCTTTTTGATCTATTATTTTCCAAGTTCTACTTCCATTTTCACTGGATGATGATCTGAATATCTAAAATTCTGATTTAATACAGATACCTCTTTAACATTGACATTATCAGATACAATAAACCCGTCAATCACATAAACTTGCGAGGTATTATAATCTCCAGTATATTCATGATTCAACACACGAACCGTTGGATACTCATCATCAAAGGCAAAAGTAAAATGTGCTGGAATATCAGTTTTCTCTAGATTCCCAGGGTGCCAACCTTCTTGTTTTGTGTCAGGAAACACGTGACTTCCCTCAAATACTTGGTTAAAATCTCCTCCAGCAATCACATAATTGCCTTTTTTATACTCTTGTTCTAAATACTTCTTTAGTAATTTACTTTGCTCAACCTTACCATCCCCATTGTCATATGCTTCAAGATGTAAGTTATAGATAACTAATTCCTTATCTGTCCCTTCAACCTCATACCTTGTCTCTAGTAATGCTCGTTTTAGATTCGCCATACTAATTGGCCACTTAAAAGGATTTGGTAAAGCAATTCGACTGGCTGAGGTCATTTCAAAGTCTGTCATCGTCATAATACCACTTTCAACTCGCCCAATTGGTGGCAACGGAAACGGCACGTAAGGAACATTAAAATTATAAGCAAATACACTATCCATACCCAATTTTTCTGTCAGATAATCCTCTTGATTTATATATTTTGATCTCTTAGAATCATGATCAACTTCTTGTAATAGATAAACATCTGCAGGGTTATCTTGTAAAACATCTGTAATCCCTTCTAAATTTTCCTCCACCAATTGCTTTGTTGCCGGTTCTATTTTTTTACCACCGTCCATAAAAAAATCTTCAGAATCAGACAGACCAGCATAACCTATATTAAAGCTTAGCAATGACATCAAATCATCTTGACTAATCTTTTTATGACCACTAATCGGGGTTAATTGTTCCACCTCTTTTGGTTTGTACTCATTGATAGATAAAAATAAAACAAATACTAAGAGTAGTATCAGTACTACTGCAACAATACTCCCAATGATTTTACTTAATTTTTTCATGCGTTTTCCTCACTCATCTATATTCTTTGCTACAGTTTACTAAATCTAATCTAAAAAAACGACTCATATTTATGCTATAATCAACCAAATAAAAACAAGTTTTAGGAGGTTGTTATATGTCTGAGAACATCGATATTAGAATCATTACCAAAAAAAAATGAAGCAGATATTAATATTAAAAATGAACCATTTACTTCATTTGGTCGCATGATTCCTGATTACATGGGAGAAAAATGAGGTTACACGACTGAGTTATTTGATGAAACCTTTGACATGACATTTCCAAATAAAAATTATGATTTTGATGAACTAAGTCAAAATAGCTTTTTCATTGGTGCTTATATCAACAATGAATGTGTCGGTCTGGCTATTGTGCAGCGTGCTTTTTTCAAATACTTATATCTCTATGACTTGAAAGTAGCTAAGGCATGTAGAGGTCTTGGAATTGCACAATTATTAATCGAAAAAGCTCAAGAAATAGCAAGACAAGAAGGTTATATTGGTCTCTACACTCAAGCTCAAGATAATAACCTAGGAGCTTGCCTATTTTATCTAAGTGCTGGCTTTCATATTGGTGGATTAGATACTAAAGTCTATCAAGGAACGCCTCAAGAAAATAAAAAAGATATCTATTTCTATTTAGATAATCTTTAATACGACAATACTTACTAATAGCAGTAAAGAGGATGACTAAACCGTCATCCTCTTCTTTTCTCTATTCAAATATTAATCTATTGGTGATTCTTTTTTTAAGAGCCATTGACGGAATAATATAAAAAATAAAAATGAGAATCCAAACCCGACAGTTACATCAGATAAAAAATGCGCACCTTGTAACATACGACTACTCATGACAATGACTGCATATAATAATGCAATCAAGAATACTGTTTTTTCTTTATGACGCCATTTTGGTAGAGCTGCTGCTAGTAAACTAACTGTAAGCGTTGTTCCTGCCCACTGTGAATGTCCAGATGGAAATGATTTGATTTCTTCCATAGAAGACACAACAGGTAAGTATTTATCACCATTAATAACATACCATCTTGTAAACAGATTATAATCTCCTTGCATAGCTCTAAATCTCACACGTCCGACAATTGGTTTAATAGATTCTACCACAATCATCGAGCATAAAGCAGTAAGTAATATTGTCGCCCCCACACGTCTATATAATCTGACTGAATCTGTTGGTATCTTTCTGACATAAATAAATGTAACAACCACTGCTACTACAAAATAAATAGCACCAAATAAACCTAAGTAGCTATAGCACATTAATAAACCAAAAGCTGTAAATAATAGATAAAGAATAATGAACCAAATTAGTTTCAACTTACTTTCCTGCTTAACATCGACAGTCCACAACATTAAGGACACAGATATCATTAAAATAGTCCCATAAACTGCCGGTGCTAAATGCTCAAAAGCATATGAATACGCGTTTCCTTCAATAAAAACCACTTTAGCAATTCCTAAATCAAAAAATGTTCCAATAATAAGTAACAATAATAGCACTAACCCCAAAATATTATATGTTTTTTTCATACACGATACTCCTTTTTATTTTAATTATGATCACTGGATATGACTTAACTGACTATTTATAACTCATGTAACCTATGTCACCCTCTCTACTTAGAAAATAAACAACCTGAGTTTCAATATATTTTGAGAACTCAGGTATACCAACTAAATATCACTATCTAATATATTGCAATAATAGTTAGTAGAATATCTAAAAATTAAATTTTACACATCATACCTTTTGATTTTTTGGGAAAATACATTTAAACGAGGATAAATTATTTATAAGTTATTACTTCTTAACTTAATAATATCAATCAAAAAGAGCATCCCTTATAGAATATGGCTAACTATTACAATAGTCATATCTTATAAAGAGACGAAAAAGATAAGTTTTCTTGTTTATTTACTACTGGGAAAGGTAGTAAATAATCCTTACATTCTTCATCATGTGATTCTTTATTTTTTAGTTGGTTTATTAATAATCTCTAAATATTTTTTTACCATCTTGTCATTGATTTTACCACCAGTAAACCTCTCGATTTGTCTAAATGGCATATTTAGAATAAAATACATATTATTTGACCAAATTGGATTGTTTACTTTCATAAACCCATCACGAACTAAAGCTACAGCACCATACGTTCCCTTACCTAGCCAGTGCTTATGACGAGCTTGGGAGATAGTATCGTTCATTCCTAATAAATCAGCTTCATTCCATAGAACTTCTGACGGGATAAAACCAAGTAGTCGGTAAAATTCCTCATCAGGTACATGACTTACCTCACCTGAAAAATAAGTCGGGTAAACAAATTGAGCATATTCTCTTGATTCTACTCCAGCAACATCAACACTAATGGTTTCTTTAATGTCTTTTGATGATGCTCCAATATGAATATGATATTCACCTTTTTCAACTTCCCATTTTTTAGCATCAATGCTATAAAATGATAGATCAATATCTACTAAATCAAAACGAACTGTTTTAGTTTGGCCAACAGGTACATAAACTTTAGTAAAATTCTTCAATTCTTTTTTAGCTCTAAAATTAACATGATCTACTTTTTCAATATAGAGTTGAACCACTTCTTCGCCAGCGTATTGACCTGTATTTGTGATATCAACAAAAATACTATTATCTTTTAATACAATATTACTGTATTCAAATGTTGTATAAGATAACCCATAACCAAACGGGAATAATACTGGTTTATCTACTGTTTCAAAATAACGATAACCTACAAAAATAGATTCTCTATGTTCAGCTGTTCTCTCCATACCTGGATAGTATTTGGCCGTTGGTAAATCACTATATTTAAATGGATATGTTTCTGTCAATTTACCACTTGGGTTAGCTTGTCCTGTTAATGTATTAACAATCGCCTCTGCCATTCCTTGACCACCTAAATAAGTATGAATCACACCTTTGACTTGATTAATAAACGGCATCTCAATAACGCCACCACCTGATAAAATGACAATGACATTTTTATTCATCGCTGTAACTACATTGATTAAATCTAGTTGATTTTGATGTAGACTTAAATTTTTACGGTCAATTCCTTCTGCTTCAATCGACTCATCTAATCCAACAAATAATAAAACAGTATCAACTTGCTCAGCTAAAGTTGCGGCCTGCTCTAGATAACGCTGGCTATGTTTACCCATACGATGGAATCCTTTAGCAAATCCCTGAATATTTAATCCCGACTGGCTCAAAATATCTAATGGACTTGATAATTTAGTTGGGTTAATTAGTGAACTTCCCGCACCTTGGTATCTTGGTTTTTTAGCAAAGTCACCAATCACACCAATTGATTCTGTATTATTCAGTGGTAGACAGTCATCTTCATTTTTCAGAAGTACAAAAGATTGCTCAGCAAACTCTATCGCTTTTTGATGATGAGCATCTATATCAATAGGGATATAATTTTCAGTATCATAACTTGTCTCAAAGATTAATTCTAATAGCTGGTCCAATGCCTCATCAAGTATTGCTTCTTCAATTTCTCCCTTGATAATCGCATCAATAATCTCTTGATCGGTAATACCATTTGTTGAAGGCATCTCTAATTGGTTATGGGCTTTCAAACCTTTAACCCGGTCATTATTCCCCCCCCAATCTGTGACAACAACCCCATCAAAACCCCATTCATCAAATAAAATATCATTGACTAAATACTGATTTTCATTGGCAAATTCACCGTTTACTTTATTATATGAAGTCATCATCGTTTTAGGTTTTGCTTCTTTAACGACCATTTCGAAAGCTTTTAAATAAATTTCTCTAAGGGCTCTGTCATCTACTATCTCATCAATCGTCATTCGCATATGTTCTTGACTGTTCACTGCAAAATGTTTTGGTGAAGCAGCAACACCTTGAGATTGAATTCCTTTAACCATTTCTGTCGCTAAAATTCCCGTTACATAAGGATCTTCTGAATAATATTCAAAATTACGCCCACATAAAGGGTTACGTTTAATATTCATACCAGGGCCAAGGATCACACTAACCTCTTCACTAGCAGCTTCCTTGCCTAATAAGCGCCCCATTTGATTGACTAAATGTTTATTCCAACTATTAGCTAAAGTTGCTGCTGGTGGAAAACAAGTAGCAGGTATGCTTTTATGTAGGCCTAAATGATCGGCTTTTCCTGCTTGTTTTCTAAGTCCGTGCGGTCCATCTGTTAACATAATTGAAGGAATATTTAACCTTTCAATCGCCGTTGTATTCCAAAAATTAGCTCCACTCATCATGGATGCTTTTTCTTCTAAAGTCATTTGATTAATCAAATCTTGATGTTTCATAATATCCTCCTAATGATAATAAAAGAGTCCCCATAAAGGTACTCTTTTATCCGTTAATTTCACCTATTACTCGACAGCATTTGTTTGAAGTAGAGCATACATCACGTTTTTACCACTTGTTTGAAGTCCTGTGGCAATTCCTGCAGGATCTTCCTTGTACGCTTTCTTCAGACGTTTTTTATTTGTTGATTTAGACATAATATCTAGCATCACATCATTCCCTGAAGTCACTGCTTTATCAGCATGCATGAAACCAAAGACAGCATCACTTGATACCATACCATTGAATCCCCACTCGTCGCGTAATAAATCATTTAGCAGTGTTGGATTAGCTCCAGCCCACTGACCATTAATATAACTAAAACTAGACATAACTCCGTGAGTACCACCGTCTTTAACGGTCATTTCAAAAGGACGTAAATGAAGCTCTCGCATAGATTGCTCATTAGCCCAAACATAAAGACCGCTCCTAGCATGTGTTTCCTGATCGTTCATAGCAAAATGCTTCATAAATACCATCACACCTTGATCTTGACTTCCTTTTGTGACAGCTGTTGCCATTTTTCCAGATAATAATGGATCTTCTGAATAATACTCAAAGTTTCTTCCACCTTGAGGAGTTCTGTGAATATTCATAGCAGGGGCATACCAGCCATGTACTCCCATAGCTTTAGCTTCTTCACCTACTGCTTCACCAATATCATAGGCAAGTTGTGTGTTCCATGTCGAAGCAAGGACAACTTCTGTTGGATATGATGCTGCTGTAACTGATTTAAAGAAGAAATTAATTCCAGCAGGGCCATCGAGTAAAACAGAACCTGGTACACCTAAGCGAGAAATTTCGTTTGTTTTATAAGCCCCTTGTGTGTAATAATCCATTAATTCATCAACAGTAAACTGACTCATAAACTCATCCCATTTCGGATCATCATATTCCAGTCCCTTTAAATCCTCTAGTTTAATCCCTTTATCTTGTCCAACTTCTGGCATGTCAATATCTGTCGGTGTAATAGGACGATTAGCTTCTTCCACAGCAAAATCTGGCGCTGACATATCGATTTCTTCATCTGTTGGATAAGTCCCTTCCCAATCACTACGAGACAAATAGGTTAAGCCATTGTCACTATTTGTAAATAGGTTCTTAATCTCTTCTCCAGTGGCACTATCTTCTTTTATCACAACACGTTTTGGATTGTTATACTCTTTTGTTTCCACAATCTCATGCACATTTTTACCTAATTTAATTTGATATTTCCCTTCATCTAAAACAAAAGCTTCTTCATCATGCATATCATAAGAGGCCATATCATTTGTTTTATACGACAAAGTCACCACTTCTGATTCACCTGGTGCTAATTCCTTCGTTTTGGCAAAATCAGCTAATTCAATCGCTGATTTTTCAATACCACCTTTAGTGTAAGGTGCTGAGAAGTACAACTGTACGACATCTTTACCAGCCATATCTCCTGTATTTGTCACTTTCACATCCATTGAAATATCTGTTTCATTAAATGCTTCTTTTTCAATTTCCCATTTAAAATCAGTGTAACTTAACCCATAACCTAGTGGAAACTGAACGGTTTCTTGATACCCTTTTTCATCCCCATCAAAATAGGTTTCATAAAAACGATACCCGATATAGATACCTTCTTGATAATTGACAAAGTGTTTATCTAAATTATCATAAGCATAACTACCAAAGTTTTCTGTTGCTGGAGCACTAGTTAAATCATAAGCGTAAGTATCAACTAAACGACCTGATGGGTTAATATTTCCAGCTAATACATTCCCTAAAGAACGGGCTCCGTATGGTCCAGGTGTTCCTACCCAAACAATTGATTTCACTTGTGGTACTTCTTCTAGATAACCAAGTTCTAGGGCATTACCTGCATTAATGACCACTGTAATATTGTCAAAATCTTTAGCGACTGTGCTGATTAAATCTTTCATATTATCAGTTAGCTCTAATTCTTCTTTTGACATATCACTACTTTCAACACCACTACTTGCAATCACAATCATCGCTTCATCTGAATAGTCTTTAGCTTCTTTCACAATATCTGGTGTCAAATACTCAATACCAGGTTCATCTGAGTCACTTTTACTTGTCATTGATTTTACAACTTGAACAAGGCCAGTTCCACCACCATCTGATGCCTTTTCTACTTCTGGTAATTCTTGGTAGGCATCATATAAATGAGTGTTGTACTCAATACCTGCTTCTTTTAATCCTTGATATAAATCAATAGCACGAGACGTGTCTGAACCACCAGATCCACCACCACCATATCTAAAATTAAATGATGAGGTTCCAAACACATTAATTTTTTTATCCTTTAATGGCAATTGTTTGTCGTCATTTTTTAGTAAAATAATCCCCTCATTAGCAATATCTTCAGATACCTTCTCACCATGTTTGCGAGCTTTATCATTTTCTGGTGTATCTGTCACAATATCTATCCCCTTAGCTGACACAGTATCTGATATGTCACGCACAGTTGGACCTACCTTAACTGCTAAAGTGCCAATACCTATAATCACTAGCCCCCAAACAGTTGCTCTAATTGGTCTATTTTTAACTTTACGATAAATACGTCGCTTAGCTTTGGCTTCTTTTTTCTCGGCACCTTTTGGCATAGCTTTAATCGCTACTTTTTGTGCTTGTTTTTTCTCTTTGCGTTTTTCTTTTAGTGCATCCTTTGCTGTCTTTTGCTCTATCTCTGGAAGCTGACTAATCTCCTCTTTCTCTTTCTTATAAGCTGCCTTATCTTGCTTTACTTCTTTAACGATTCTCTCTTTTCTTATCTTTCTTTTCTCAAACCAATTTGACATTTACTTTCCCTCCTAAGTTCTCCATCTTATTATGATATAGCGCTTTCAAAAAAACGATAACATTCTTGTTGATAAAATAAAAAATATTGCTTATTTCTTAACTAAAAAAACTAAGAAAAAGCAATATAACGTCTTTATTTTATTTTTTTCAAATCAATATACACCATCCCTAAGATAGGAATTTGAATATTTAAATTTAAAATATCATTAGTACTAATGACTTCTACTTGTCTTTTAGGTCTAGATAATCCATTAATATAATCGATATCTTCTTGGGACAAGTTTACGTCGTTCATCCAGGTTATTGATTGTGCATGTTCCATTTTAGTATAAGGAGATAATTCTTTAACTGTTTTTTTATACTTACCAGTTAAAGATAGCAATTTAATCTCTAGTAGCATGAAAGGTTGTTGTTTAATCATTTCGGTGGAAATAGTTTCCAGATTAGTAATTTTCTTTTCTGGGTAAATAGCCAGTAATCTATAATCTTCCCCTTGCCTTGTTAAAATAAAAAATTCTGTTTGGTATATTACTTCCTCATAAAGACTTGTCTTAAATTGATAAGCATACCACATATCATGATACACACCCACCTCAGACATTAAAGCTAACTTTTGAGATAATTCTTTAGGAAAATAAGTATATAACGACGTCCCGTCAATACTTGTTGGTTGTAAAAAATGCGTCGATAAATTATCTAATTTGATATTAAAAAACCACAACGTCTGATTAGCAGTAATCAAAGAAATTAGCGGCCGGTAATGCTCATCTTCTTCTAAATGAATAAAATGATTCAAAGCCAGCTGTTGGAATAAAATATTTTTATTTTCTGCTATTTTTTCAAGATGCTCCATATGATGTAATCTTTTGAGAATATCAGCTAAATCGTAAGTTCTAACACGGGAGCGATCATCAATCACCATAACAGGTTGTTCAATTTCTTGATGGGTCACTGGTAATTCTGGCAAATGGATAATCACTTGGTACATATGACTCGTATCTTGAATCAACCTAACTAGAGGTAAACATAATTCTCCGCCATTGACATTTTCATAAAAACAGCGATATTCAATATACCATTGACTCGTATCCATAAAACGTTGGCTAATTTGTTGGTTTAATGTATCAAATAAACGTATCCAAGCGATTTCTGGTAAGTCAAACATTTCTTGAAAATCATCAAAATCCTCAATCCCAATTTGAATGTACGGATACAATCCATTTGAGATCACTAAATTTAGTTCTGTATACAAGTGATAAAGTTGAATATCCCAACTATCTTTTCTATAAACAGCTTGTATTTTCCTAAGAGGATGAGTAATAGCAACATATTTCATACCTAAATCTTGCCTAATATTTGGCAACATATTTGATTTTGACATAATATCTAATTTGGCTATTCCTTCTAAGTAAAAATGCTCTGTATGCATTGATAATCCTGTATCAATCACTTCTGAAATCACTTCATAAGAATTACCTACTACATGGTTCACCGTATCTGCCTGAGTATATTTACTTATTAGTTGGTAAACTTCTTGCTCACTTAACTCAAAAGATAACTCCTCGTTTGAGTTATCTGTGTGAACAATCCTATATTGTGCTGGAGTGACTTCATATTTTTCTTTAAAAGCATCTCTAAAAGCCCTTGTGCTAGGAAAACCGCTTTTTATAGCAATATCATCTAAGGAATATGTTTGATGATATAATAATTCTAAACTATGAGTCAGTCTGACTTGTTTAATAAATTGCCCAACTGATAGACCAACTTCTTCTTTAAATATATGAGCCAAGTAAAATTTACTTATAAAAAAACGATCAGATAAATCATCTAAAGTTATTTTTTTTTCAAAATTCTTTAAAATATAATCTACTAATTCTGTGATTTTATCACTTAGTTGAATGTGGGTTGTATCTTGAGTCCCTTTTATTTGAGGTAAATAGCGGTACAAATAACCTAGTAATTGATGGTGATACCCTAATAAAACCTCTTTAAAACCTTCTTCTTTTTTTATATACTCACTCATTGCTTGAGATAAGCAACTGGATATTTTTTCATATGCTTCTGTCATATAAACTAAAGATAAGGGATGATTTAACTTGAATTGACCTTCTGCCCACAGGTGAGATGTCATTACCATGTTATCTGTCATATTAGGAACACTAACGATATCATTTTTATTAATGATATAAATATCTCCTTCACGAATACTAATCAATTTACCATTATGTAATAGTGACAAATTCCCAGATAAAACAAATAAAAACGATAATTTGCTGACTATCGTCATGCTTTCCACACCAATATGCCTGATATGAATCTCTAGTGGAATACTTTTATTTTCCAATACTATCCTTCCTTTATCATTTTCTATTCTAATCATACCACGAATGTAAATATAGCGTATATAAAATCGCTACCTCCCTAAACCAACTTACTAGATGATAAGATAATAAAAAACAGTCATCAAAGGAACACGTTCAATTCCTTAATGACTGCTTTTTTATTTACTTTTGTACTACGGACCTGTCACCATGGAGAATTTAATCACTCCTTTATAACTGGATTCCTTCGTACTTTGTTTATTAATTTCTAAGAATAATCCTTCTTTATTCTCTTTTGTTACTAATGGTAATTCGTAATAATTTTTATTAGTATGGTTTAGTAAGACATTACCTTCTTTATCAATTATGATTTTTTCATTACCGATTCTAAAGTACATATTAGAATAAAGTCTTGCTTTTGATTCTGTAGAAAATAACCCGTCACTACTTGCTTGAAGGGACCAATCAACACTTGAGAAACCACTTGTTAAGACAATTGGCTTTTCGGCATGCTTCACTGGGTACTCTTCTTTTAAGTGTTGTGCATTATTTTCACCAAAGGAAATCGTTTTTGGTATCGACAAGTCTTCTAAAGGCTCGTAGTAATATGTCACAGTAAAATTATCACTTGGTATGACATTATCTGTCACCTTATCACCTATGACATCATTTAAAATCGTCGTTTTACTACTTTCAAGTTGATAACTATCAAAGGTTTTCTCAGCTACTTCTCCACTAATAACGTTGCCTACTTCTACTTCTTTTCTTAAAGATTTAGCTTCTTTGTCTTCTTTTAAGTTTTCAAGAACCGGAATATTTGTTTCTTTTCCATCTCGGTCTAACCTATAATAATTCACTGTCATCCAGACTTTATTGATTTTGTCATAAATGAAAGTTACGGTGTTATCAGTATAGAGAATTTTTTCTTTAGACAAGTCACTTGGCTCTGACTTACTGAAGGTGTAACCTTTAATCTCTGGTGCTTTCGTTACTGGATAAGGTTTAGTGATAACACTTGAGACTTTTCTATCTAATCCACTAACTTCAATATCTTGATTTTTGTCATCTAGATACTTGTAGTTGATATTAGCTAGTAAGTTAATATCTGTCTTAGCTACAGTTGATACTGGTTTTAATTTATCAACAGATAAAGTTGCTGTCTGACTATAATCTAAATACTTACCATTATCTCTATCTTTTAATATTTTCTCATCTACTTCTTTCGACACATCAAAGTCTAGAGAATAAACAAAACGATAGTGGTGATTATATAAAGTAGCATTAGTCAGTGATTTAGATTTTACCTTATCTTTATCAAAAGTAAATAATTCAGTTTCATCTGTTCCAGCTTCATTATAAACTTTCCAACTACCTGGTTTAAAGACATCATTATTTTTTTGCTCTGATAATGTCCACGTCATATCTTGATTTCGGTTATCAGTTGATTCAAAAGAAATATGTTGAACAAATTCATTGATCAGCTTGTCACGATTATCTTTAGTAATGTTTTTCACTGTTTGATTAACAGGCTGAGAATCGGGTATACCTACTTTAGGAATGGAACTTTGAGAATAATTCAATTGGATAGTATCATCCATATCACGTGGAATAACTGTGAAATCAAAGGTCTCTAAAGCATTATACGTTAATGTCGTCTCCACACCTTCTCCGCTACTTCCAGCTGTTGTATTTGTCCCAATTAAAGTTAAATTATCACCTTCCTCTAAATACTTGATAGTCGTCTGAGGACTTGTTCCCCTATGGTAAGAATAAATATTTTCAACTTGCTCACTAGGTAGAGCAACACGTTTATATTGATTTAACCCTGTTACTGTCCAGTAACCTGACACCTTAATCAGTTGATTGGCATCATTTAAAAACTCATAACTCACGGCCGTTTCAATAGGTTTTCCTTTTTTAGATTTCACACCTATGCTCATAAATCCTGTTTCATATCCAATAAAATTGCTAGTTAAATCCGTTACCTCTTCGTTTGATGTCATCGTTACTCTAACATGAACATTAGTTCCATCAGCATAGCCCACGTTTCGGTAAATCAAACTCCTAGATACCTTAGCTTCACCGCTAGAAAATCGATAGCGGCCACCTTCATGAGTTAACCCTTTCACATCACTTACACTGGTGTCTTGCATTTTCATCATCATAAATGTATTTGTTTTAGGAATAATATTGGTTGTAGCATCTAGCCATTTGGAAAAGGTTCCCATTATTTTCAAACCATCTTCTTTTTCTTTCAAAGTTAAGGCTAGTGCCCCTTCATTGTAATCACGATTATGATCACCTATCGCAATACTATCCCCCCAAGTCACTTCTGTAGGGATTTTGACCATTCCTTTGTAAGTATTACCTTTTGCTACAGCTGTTACATTAACCATAGTATTTCCATTACCTACTCGGTTTGTTAAGATACTGTTATCTTTTGCAATACCATCAATAGTGAATGACTCAGCAGTTACTCTTTCATCACCTTCAACAATATCAATTTGAGAAATTTTATTTTCTACATCTTTTTGAGTGATGGACTCACCCAATGACACACTTATTTTTTCCGTCACAGGGTCAAGAAGCGTTTGAGAAACAAAAACATTGTCTAAACCATACACACTGCCATAAGATCCAGCTTGCACTTTGAACCACAAGGTGACATCATTTTTTTCAAAAGCCAATTTTTGTTTATCATTAGCCTGAACTTCCATTAAAAAATTACCACTGGCTGAATCAAACGTAACATTAGGACTATTTAACATGGCGGTGAATGCCTGTTCTTGACCAGCTGATCCATTATTTTCCCCACTACCAGCATACATATTAATATGAAAATCTCCTGGATTAATGGCTCTAACCCCACTGCTTTCAATCGCTCCTGGACCTAAAGTTACTGTCCCACCAATAAATATTTTCCGACTAAAATCTAACTGAGATTTGTCTATGTTCTGGATTAAAGAGACACTATTATTTCTAGTTGAAACGACAATACCTGTAGGCTCTGTATATCTCCAATATAGATAGCTATACAGCGCTTTTCCTTTATAAGTCCCTGAACCACCTGTTCCAAGTTCTTTTAACTCCCAATTGTATGAATCTCCTAAATTCCAATCTGTTGGTACATTTTTTCGTCCAGCACCACTCACATCCTTTTCCATAAAGAACGGATTTTTCACAATATTTCCATAAGCATTAGTTGCCTCAGCAGCATCGACTGAAACACCTACACCTATTATTAATAAAGAAACCAAACCAAATGTGTAACTTTTCATTCTCTTTCCTAATATAACTATACCCTTGTTTAAACATGTTCAAACGACTTCTATATCATCTGATTATATAGTATGTTTTATACAAAAAAAATAAACCGTTGTAAAAACAATGTTTAAATAACACTGAAACCTACCTAGTCTATATTGAATTATCTTTTTCTAAATTCAATTTTTACTTATCTATATGAAAAAATTAATACAAGCATAACAAGACAAAAAAGTACTGAATCAAATGTTTAATTCGATCCAGTACTTTTTTGAGTATCATGTCTTAATTTTCTTTACCTTTTTTATTCTTCATATAAATAGCAACAATCACACCAACAATAATTACCCCACCAATAACCAGGCTAGTATTCTTTACTGCTTCACCTGTTTGAGGTAATTTTTTTCCATCGGGTTTTTTATTATTTTGATTTGTACCTCCTGGTTTTTTATTATTTTGATTTGTACCTCCTGGTTTTTTATTATGTTGATTAGTTCCACCAGGCTTGTTACTACCTTTTCCTTTGCCCGATTCTTTGACCGTCACATAAGTCGGTTTAGACTGAAATTCAGGACGTTTCACATTCACTGCCACAGCTTCAATTTCCTCTCCAGGAGCCAGAGCATCTGTCAAATTCAACTCCCACTGACCATCTGAATTAACTTCTGCTATACCCATATCAACAAATTTTTTCTCAGCTTTCACTGAGTTAGGTTTCGTTTCAAAAACTGATTTTTTTAGTACAATTTTTGTATGAACTTGAGCTGTACCTCTTAGTACTTTATCACCAGCATAGGGTTGGATAATACTTGGCGCTTTTGGTACCTCTATGTCACTTGGTTCACTACTTGTTGTGCTGGAATCTGTACTTGAATCACTACTTGTTGTGCCTCCTGTATTCCCACTTGAATCTGTTGTTGTACTCCCCGTATTAACATCACTACTTGTTGTGCTGGAACCTGTATCAGGTCCTGGGTTTGGTTTTTCTGGTAGTGTTGGATTTTCACTCTGCTCTGGCATCTTTGGACGATTTGAGGCTTCAGCCTCAGTAATCGTAAATATTAAATCATCCCTCTTAATGTCAGCTAATTCAAACTCTACATCAACTTTAACTTTTTCACCTGATTTATTTTTTCCATCAACTTGATAAGTAAAGTCTTTATTATTTAAATCCTTTACTTTAGCTATAAGGTGTTTTTTAGCATCATGATTAATCGAAACAAATTCTGTGTTATCTTTGATAACATCAAAGAAACCATAATCTTTTGTTGATTTTTTCGTTGTCATGTCAAAATGTTCATATCTACCTGTTTTACCATCAAACATGACATAGTTCATCAAATCATTATTATATTCAGTTAAATTATCTTCTCCGTCTGCACTAACTACTTTACTTGCTTTCCAAACGTCTTTAGATAAAATAAAGGCACCTTTTGGTTTGTCAGCAATAGTCGAACTACCAGCAGGAATATCTGTCACAGGAGTGGTAAAGTCTAATTTCTCTTCTGTGTAGGGCTTACTAACAACAAAAACATCACCTTGTTTACCATCTTCTTGTTTGCCTGTCGTTCGAAAAGTATAGACTGTCTTATCTAGTTCCACAATGTCTGTGAGCTGTTGTTGACCATCAAAAACACGGTCATTTTTCACAGTATTTTCAGTCAAGAAAAACGTGCCTTCTTCTTTACTTTTTTTACCTTCTAACTCAAAAAATTCATAATGATTAGTTTTTAGGTCATACTTAGCTCGCACCATTAAATTTTCGTTTTGTTTTATAACAGTTTTCCCTTTAGCATCAACAACTGATACAACTTCCCAATTTGACTTACTCAACACGTCAGGGTCGATATCTTCTTTAGCATAACTTGTCAGTGATAGAGCGCAAATACCTAACAATAATGTTGTTGATATAACAATACTCTTTTTCATTTGTATCTCCTCCTTTTTCAACTATCTTCCTCTTCAATACATTGAACTGAAAAGGGTACCTGTTTATCATAAATTAGTGGTTGATTAAAACTTATTTCTTTTTGGGTTAGCCTATTCCAATAATCAATAACAGCACCTATACAAATACATATTGGTACAAGTTCCTCATCTTTTACTTTAATTTGATACATATCGCCTTGATAGGTAGTACGTTTTGTCATCTTCATCACACGACCGTGAAAACTATGAATACTGTACCCTTGACGTTTAAAATTAGCAGTTGCTAACCATTTTAGATTTCTAATGGCATAAAAACCTCGCCTAAGTGATACGACATGCTTTAAAGTACCCACTTTTTGGTCACCAATATATAAGTCAAACGTTGCTGGAGTTGCATAATCTACTTGAATCGCACTAGCTAGAACATCACCACTTAGATTATAAACTTTCACCGCATCACCCACACATCCCCATTTACCGATTAATACAAAGGTTGCCCTTTGTTGATCGTCAGTTATAACAGCTCGAACGTTAGCAGATAATACATGTTCATTTATGTAATAAATCCCCATCAATCATCACCCTTTTTTAAAACAATACTAAAGGTTCTCCTCAACCGCTCTTAAAATTGCTTTGCCGACACCATTTTCTACATTGGTTACTGTTTCATACTTAGCAATTTCCTTAACACCAGGCTCGGCATTTCCCATAGCAAAGCTCACACCAGCAATTTCTAACATAGAAACGTCATTATAATTATCTCCAATAGCTAACACATCTGAAAGATCAATCCTTTTTTCCTCAGCAATCCTAGCAACTGCATTACCTTTTTTAGCTTCAACATGATTGATTTCTAAATTATTTGGAAATGATGAGGTGATATATAAATCATCCAGTTTAGCTAGTTTTTCTGCTACAGGATTAAGTAAAGATGGACCTTGATCACTAAATGTAATGACCTTTAACATCTCAATGTCATCATCAGCCATTAACTCTTGATAATCTTTTACATACTCTACAGGTAGCATATCAATATGAGTTGATGCCATAGCGATTGCCATTTTAAACGTTAAATGTGGAATATTTTCAGCTAGCATTGTCGCAAAATTTTCTATTCTTTGTGGTTGACTATTTGAGAAGACACCTTGTGACGTCATCAGCTCAAAATACAAGTTATTCTCTTCTAAAATAGTCATCACTTCTTGGACTGTATGTTTATCTATAGCAGCTGTATGTACAACGTTATCATCAGCATCAAAGACTTGTGCTCCGTTTCCTGTAATCATACCACAATGAATACCTGCTTCATTTAAAACAGGTCTAGCCTCAGAATGAGATCTTCCTGTTGCCACCATAAATTCTATACCTTTATTTTGTGCTTTTTTAACGACTTCTTTATTAAATTCTGAAATGCTGAGATGAGATGATAACAAGGTGCCATCCATATCAGATGCAATCAATTTAATCATACAACTCCTCCTCCAATTGTTTTATCTATGTATTTAGTGTACCATTTTTCAAAAGAGATTGATATTTAAAAACAAATTCACATATGATAAAGTAAAATTTGAGGTGATTTTATTGTTTGATATGATAAATAAAAATTGGCAAGAACCATTACAAGAAGAAATAAAGAAACCCTACATTGAAAGTTTAACTAATTTTTTGATAACTGAATATGCTACTAAGACAATTTACCCAAAACAAACTGATATTTTTAACGCTCTAAATGAGACACCGTATGAAGATGTTAAAGTTGTTATTTTAGGACAGGACCCTTATCACGGACCACATCAAGCTCATGGTTTAAGTTTTTCTGTACTACCAGGTACAAAAATACCACCATCTTTAGTAAATATTTTCAAAGAAATGCAGAGAGATTTAGATATTGATATGCCATCAACAGGTTGTCTCATCCCTTGGGCTAAGCAAGGTGTCCTTCTATTAAATACTGTGTTAACTGTTGAAGCAGGTAAGGCTCATTCTCATAAAAATCAAGGTTGGGAAACATTTACCGATAGTATTATCAGGAAAGTAAATCAAAAAGAAGACCCTGTCGTGTTTATTTTATGGGGAAAACCGGCTCAGCAAAAAAAACAGATGATTGATCAAGGAAAACACCTAGTTATTGAAGGACCCCATCCAAGCCCCTTATCAGCCTATCGTGGTTTTTTTGACTCAAAACCTTTTTCAAGAACAAATGACTATTTAACAAGTAAGGGGCTAACTCCAATTAATTGGAATCTACCACAAACTCAGATGAGCCTGATGTAGTCTAAGTTTGTCTACTAGTCACGTGAGTATAACTCATGGTATGATAGTATATGTAAAAAACAAGATATTGGAGGAGTTTTTGTGGAATTATTTGAACAATTAAAAGAAAATATTAGCGGAAAAAATATTCGTATGGTGTTTCCTGAACCAATGGATTCCCGTGTTTTAGGAGCAGCTGTTAGGTTGAAATCTGATGATTTAATGGAGCCTATCTTAATCGGTAACAAAGCTGATATTCAAGAATTAGCAACAAGTCGTGGATTGAACATTGATAGTTTAACTATCATCGATCCTGAAAATTATGCTGACTTTGATAAAATGGTTACTTCATTTATCGAACGCCGTAAAGGTAAGGCTACTGAGGACCAAGCACGTACTGTTCTTAAAGATGAGAACTATTTTGGAACAATGTTAGTGTATATGGACTTAGCAGATGGCTTAGTGAGTGGTGCGATTCATTCAACTGGTGATACCATTCGTCCAGCTCTACAAATTGTTAAAACAAAACCTGGTGTTAGCCGTACAAGCGGTGCTTTCTTAATGATTGGTAACCGTGATTCAGAAAAATATATTTTCTCTGATTGTGCTATTAACATTAATCCAGATGCTCAAGCTTTAGCTGAAATCGCTGTGGAAAGTGCTAAAACAGCAGAATTATTCGGCATTGATCCAAAAGTAGCAATGTTGAGTTTTTCAACAAAAGGCTCAGCTAAATCTGATGAAGTAACTAAAGTCATGGAAGCAACTCGTATTGCAAAAGAGTTAGCACCTGAATTTGATATTGAAGGAGAACTACAATTTGACGCAGCTTATGTGCCTGCTGTTGCAACACAAAAAGCACCTGAGTCTTCGGTTGCTGGTCAAGCTAACGTATTTGTCTTCCCTGAAATTCAATCAGGTAATATTGGGTATAAAATTGCTCAACGTTTAGGTGGCTTCCAAGCTATTGGACCAATCTTACAAGGATTAAATAAACCTATTTCAGACTTATCTCGTGGATGTAATGAAGAAGATGTTTACAAACTATCTATCATCACAGCTGCACAATCTTTAATGGAAAAATAAAATGAAAAGAAGCTGATTTTAAAAAATTGGCTTCTTTTTTTCGATATGTCACTACTGTTGTATTCTATAAGAATACGTTATACTACATAATAATAAAACACAGAAAGGAGCATACCATGATACATTTATCAAATGAAGCAGATACAATAAATGTTGGAAAAAAAATCGCACAACTTGCTTCTCCAGGAGATATTTTCATTTTAACTGGAGACTTAGGTGCTGGTAAAACAACCTTTTCAAAAGGTTTTGCTGAGGGTTTAGGTATTTCACAAATGATTAAAAGTCCGACATACACCTTGATTAAAGAATACGATACAGCTACAATCCCCTTGTATCACATGGATGTTTATCGTTTAGGTGAAGGGGCTAGTGATTTAGGATTAGATGAATACTTAGATGGTGACGGGGTTTGTTTAATTGAGTGGGGACAATACATAAAAGAGGATATCGATTGGCCTTTTATTGAACTGACTTTTGATAAAACAACAGATGATACCCGGATATTAAGCATCACTCATTCTCAGGCGCCAGTCTTACATAAACAAATTCAACAGACCCTACATGACAATAAAGGAGAAAAAAATGAGTGAATTAGATATTTCTATCCGTCAAGCTATCCCAACAGATGCTAAGCAGTTAATGGAAGTTATGAGTTTATTAAATCAAGAAACACCTTATTTAGTTGTTAGCCCTCATGCTCTAAACATGCCTGTCTCTTCCATGGAAAAAGAAGTTGATTATATTTATCAACAAGACAATCAGCTCATTTTACTAGCACTTAACCACGAAGAGATTATTGGTATTGCTACCTTAGTTAGTCAAGAAGACAAAAGCTTTGAGCATATTGGCGAAGTAGGCATTACAATTAAAAAGGATTATTGGGGAATTGGTCTTGGTACGATTATGCTTGAAGAGATTATTGAATTAGCTAAAACATCAACTACCACAAAGAGACTAGAAATTAATGTTCAAAAGAGAAATACACGTGCCTTTTCGTTATACGAAAAAGTAGGCTTTTCCATTGATGGCATTAAAGAAAAAGGAATTCTCTCAGAAGACAATGAATTAATTGATGTTATTATGATGAGTTATTTAATCTAAAAAAATAGGTTGCCAGTGGTAGGCAACCTATTTTTTAGATATGTCTCACTAATTTCTTTAAAGAAGCAACACCAAATGTTTGCTCTTGGGCAAGTAAAATCTCAGAACAAGCTTTACTATCATCAAGAGCATGATGGTGATGTTCTAGATTAATCCCTAAGTAATGGCAAACTGTATTTAACTTATGATTTTTTAAATTTGGATATAGTTTTCTACTTGTTTTAACTGTACATAGCGACATAAAGTAAGCAGGTTCCAAATCGTAGTAATCTAAACATGATGCTAAAACGCGGTTATCAAAACTAGCATTATGAGCGACAATTAATCTATTTGCTTGAAAGTACTTCTTAATGTCTTGCCAAACCTCATCAAAAGTTGGAGCATCTCTTACATCTTCCTCATAAAGCCCATGTATTTGACTATTGTGGTAAGACATAGATGTAGTTGGTTTAATTAATGAGTAATATTGACCCGCAAACTGACTGTCTTTCACCATCACAAGAGCAAGGGAGCAAGCGCTATGACTTGCCCCACTAGCTGTTTCAAAATCCATAGCTATAAAATTCATTATGACTTTCGTGATTTTTTCCTTGTTCGAGATGATGTTTTAGATTTTGAGCTGGTTGAGTCAGAGTCACTTAATTTTCTTTTTGGCTTTCTACTTTTTGGTTTAGATGATGACATATCTTGTTTAGATGTTTTCTTTTTCTTCCCTTTTACTTTTTCAGATGGTTTAGACATAATATCTTCGAAATCTTCTTCTTCTTCCCCATCAGATTTTAAGTCACGTTTGCGTTTTGGACGACGTTTATGTTTGTCATTTTCTTCTTTTTCTAATTTTTTCTGATACCATAAATAAGTACCTACACCAAGCCCACCTACAAGAACAATAATGACAATAGTCCAAATCCAAGCAGTACTTAACTTAGCTTCTTTTTCCTCACCAGTAAATGATTCTTCAACCACTTCTGCTCCCATTGTATCCTGAGTTACTTGAGTTGATGACTCTTTTACTTCTTGGGTTGAGGTATTTGTTTGTACTTCCTCATCTTCTTCTACACTTTGACTACTAGATTCCTTCGTATCAGATTCTTTCTTTTCCTTAGGTTTAGATGTTTCTGGTTTTTCATCCTTTTCACTACTAATGACCTTTTTTTCAACAAAATCATAAATAACACTAGTAGACTGATCTCCCTCTGCATCTAACATACCTATTGTTTCTTCTTTTGTTCCTTTTGGAATCGGCACTTCAAAATTACCTTTTTCATCTGCTACAATCGACCCAGCTAAATTTTCTAAATAAATATTAGCACTTGGTGTTGTTTTACCTGTTAAAACGTGTCTTTTCTCATCAAATTTCAAGTCATATAACAAATCTTTTTGATTCACAGCGAATCCTGCTATAGATGTACCTACAAGGCTCAATATTAATAACCCAAGACTAATAAGTACCTTTAGTTTCTTTCTCATTAACGTTCCCCCTATTTATCCTTTAAAACAAGCTCAACAGGACAATGATCACTACCATAAATATCACTTAATATTGCAGCACTTTCTATGTCTGTTTTTAAACTGTCTGACACGCAGAAATAATCAATTCTCCATCCCGCATTATTAGCTCTAGCATTAAACCTATAACTCCACCAAGAATAAGCTCCTTCTTTATCTGGATAGAAATATCTAAACGTATCAATAAAACCTGAATTCAATAGTTCTGTAAATGCTGCACGTTCCTGATCAGAAAAACCTGGATTTCTATGGTTTGTTTTCCAGTTCTTTAAATCGATATTTTCATGGGCGACATTTAAATCCCCACAATAAACTACTGGCTTTGTCTCTTCTAATTTTTTTAAATAAGCTCTAATATGAGTCTCCCAATCTAGTCTAAATTCAAGACGCTTTAACTCAGGTTGAGCATTTGGTGTATAACAATTTACTAAATAAAAATCAGCAAATTCCAAAGTTAACAAACGACCCTCTGTATCAAATTCTTCAATTCCCATACCTTTTGTAACACTAATAGGTTCTTTTTTAGTAAAAACAGCGGTACCTGAATAACCTTTCTTTTCGGCATAATTCCAATACTGATAATACCCTGGCATATCTAAATCAATTTGACCAGCTTGTAACTTAGTTTCTTGCAATGATAGTATATCTGGGTCAATTTCTTTAATGTCTTCTAAAAAATTTTTCTTCACAATGGCTCTTAGACCATTGACATTCCATGATATAAGTTTCATGTACTCATACCTCCTTTGTTACTTCTACATTAATAGTTTATCACAAATATTTTAACTTATACATGTTAATATTATTTCACTAGATAAAGCAGTTAAAACCTTTAAAATTTAGTAAACTCACTACAGAGCTATCTAAAGTATGATAGAATAATTTTACTAATCAATTAGTAACTAAACACGAGGAGTGTATCTATTGTGACCATTAAACTTATTATTGATAAATTACCTGACATTAAGTCATTAAAAAATGAACCTTTATCCACTTATACCTATACTAAAACAGGGGGACCAGCTGACCTTTTAATGTTTCCAAAGACGACTAAGGAAGTTCAAGACATTGTTAATATTTGTCGTGAAACAAATACCCCTTGGCTTTGTTTAGGAAATGCTAGTAATTTAATTGTTAGAGATGGAGGTATTGAAGGTGTCGTCATTATGCTAGAAGAGATGAATCGCACAGAGGTCAACAAAACTAGCATCACTGCCCAATCAGGAGCAAAATTAATCGATGTTTCAAAACTTGCTCTTAAACATCATTTGACAGGTCTAGAGTTTGCATGTGGTATTCCAGGAAGCATTGGTGGAGCAACCTATATGAATGCTGGTGCCTACGGGGGAGAATTAGTGGACGTTTTCAAGTCTGCTGAGATTATTTTAAAAGATGGAACGATTAAAACTTTTTACAAAGAAGATATGGACTTTAGTTACCGCTATAGTATTTTACAAAAAATAACGGGAATTGTTTTAAGTGTGACCTTTGATTTACATAAAGGAGAGCATTCACAAATTGCTGAGAGAATGGCTGAGTTGACTCATTTAAGACAATCAAAACAACCTCTAGAATACCCTTCATGTGGTAGTGTTTTTAAAAGACCTGAAGGACACTTTACTGGTAAGTTAATCCAAGATGCTGGTTTACAAGGTTACGTGCTTGGTGGTGCCCAAATTTCAACTAAGCATGCTGGTTTTATAGTTAATATTAATCAAGCAACTGCTACTGATTATGTCTCACTAATTGAATACATTCAAAAAACGATTTTAGATAAATTTGATGTTCAGTTAGAAACAGAAGTTCGAATTATTGGACGACCAATAAAAAACTAGTCTTTCATGATGCTACCTTATCTTTTGAAAAATTGGTAAGGTAGCATTTTTTTATATAAAAAATCATCTTTTTTCAGTGACTTTTTTGAGGAAATCATCATCTTTTTAATAAAAAATTAATTTTTTATCTTTTTTAAATAAAGTATAAAATAACTTAATTCTCTATTTTTTTCACAAATACTTTTTTTTATAACAACTGTGTTATAAAAAATAAGTTTGTAAGGGTTTTACTTTTTTGACGAGTCTATATATAACTCGTTACGAAACACTTTTTTCACATTTAGTCCTTTATAACAGAACAAAACTGTCTAATATATTCACTTTTTGTTGGCAAAAAAATCATTTTTTTTAAAGAAATCATTTCTATTTTTTCTGATTGATGTTATAATTATGGCAGATAAGTTTTATTTGTTTTCGTTATTCATCTTTTCACAAAATAGATCAGAAAAGGCCCTTAGTATTCATCCAATTTCTATTTGCCTTTCATTTATGTGAAAAATAGAAAGGCAAATAAAAATTATACGACTACGTAGAAAGGTGGAGAGGGAGTTAAGTTGTTTGTAATTATTTATTTTTATTAGCATTATTAAATTTTTATACTTATTAGGAGGAATTCGATGGCTTTATTATTAATAGAACTCGTGATTATGGTTGCTACGATCATTTACGGATTAATGAAGGGTGGAGCTTTAGGTGCAGGTGTTACTGCTATTGTTGCTTTATTCATTATGATATTCATTTTTAAATTACCACCTTCAGCACCCCCAGTTACTGCCGTATTAATCATCCTATCCATTGGTGTTGCCAGTGCCACATTACAGGCATCAGGTGGTATGGAATACATGATTTCAGTCGCTGAAAAAATTATCAGAAGATACCCAAGAGCAATTACATTTGTAGCTCCACTTGTGTGTTTCCTTTTCGTATTTGGTATGGGTACAGCGATGATTACTTTATCACTAGAACCAATCATCTCAGAAACAGCTATTAAATCAAAAGTTAACCCTAAAGGTGCTTTGGTTACTTCAGTTTTAGCATCTAACATGGCTCTTTTATGTAGTCCAGCATCATCTTCAACAGCTTATGTTGTGACAATTTTAGCAGCTTATGGTATTTCTTTAGGAACTTACCTATCAATTACATTACCAGCAACATTAATTTCAATTGTATTATTAAGCTTAATTTTAACTTTTGCTTACAAACGCATTCCATTTGATGAGTCTGCTATTGCTAAGTTAAGTGAAGACCAATTAGAAGTAAGAGAAATCGCTACAGCAGCAAAAAAATCAACGATTGTTTTCTTACTTTGCGTATTAGCTATTATCGTTTTAGGTTTATTCCCAAGTATTTTACCAACATTTGAAGTTGGTGAAAATACTGTACGTATTGCTACAGCTGACTTAGTTCAGATGTTTATGTACTTATCAGTCGCAGTTAATATTTTATTCTTTAAAATCAAAGCAAAAGACATCCTTGCTACTTCAGCAATTGGTAACTTCTTAGCAGCTGCCCTAATCGTTTTAGGTTTAGGATGGGTTGGAGGAACGATCTTCAACGCACCAATTAATCAAGCTGTACTAGGTCAAAGTTTAGGTCAAGTGTTGGCACAATATCCATGGGTTATCATTTTAATCTGTTCATTTGTTGCCATGATTATCGGAGCGCAAACAGCCGTTGCCGCAATCATCTTCCCACTTGCATTAACACTTGGTATCTCTCCACTATTCTTAGTGGTTATTGTTCAATGTCTGAATTTCAACTTTGTTATTCCGGCACAACCAACGTTACTATTTGCGGTCGAATTAGACCACACTGGTAAAACCAAAGTATTTAGTTTCATCATACCGGGTATCATTATTACAGCATTGGCAATTTTATTATCATACGGGATCACATTATTCATATAGGAGGCAGTATTTATGTACGAAAAAATTGAAGAATTAATTACATCCAAAGAAGGTAGCTATCATGAGATTGAAGAATTAATTACATCCAAAGAAGGTAGCTATCATGAGATTAGTGATCGTATTTGGGATATTGCAGAAACAAAATTCCATGAACACGAATCAGCTCAAGTATTAATGGCTGTCCTTGAAGAAGAAGGATTTACAATCGAAACAGGTCATGGTGGTATTGATACAGCCTTTGTCGCAACATACGGTACTGAAGGACCAGTTATTGGGTTTTTAGGTGAGTATGATGCACTTCCTGATATGACTCAAAAAGCAGGTGTTGCTCATAAAGAAGCTAACCCTGAAACAGAAAACACAAACGGTCACGGATGTGGTCATAACTTATTAGGTACAGCTTCTCTTGCTGCAGCTGTAGCGACAAAAGAATATATCGATGCTCATGGCATTAAAGCTAAAATTCAATTCTTTGGTTGTCCAGCCGAAGAAGGTGGATCTGGTAAAACATTTATGGCCCGTGAAGGTGCATTTGATAACCTAGATATGGCTATTTGCTGGCATCCAGCTACTGACAACAGTGTTGTCAGTGTTAAAACATTAGCTAATATCCAAGCTGCTTTTGAATTTAAAGGAAAAAGCGCTCACGCTGCTAACTCTCCAGAAATGGGACGTAGCGCACTTGATGCTGCTGAATTAATGAACGTTGGTGGTAACTACTTACGTGAACACGTAACAAGTGAAGCTCGTTATCACTACGCTTACCTTGATGCTGGCGGGGTTGCACCAAGTGTTGTTCAATCACATGCTAAACTACTTTATTTAATCCGTGCACCTAAAACAAATCAGGTAAAAGAAATTTATGACCGTCTATGTAAGATCGCTGAAGGTGCAGCTTTAATGACTGAAACTGAAGTAACTGTTCACTTTGATAAAGCATGTTCAAACTTCATCCCTAACAGTGTTTATACTAAACTTATGGGTGATGTGATGATGGACTTAGGTGCTCCTAAGTTTGATGAAGAGGACCAAGAATTTGCAAAATCAATTCATGCAACATTAAGTGAAGAAGAAAAACAATTCAGAATGGTACCTCCTGTAACACCAATTGAGAAAAAAGTCTTAGCTGAAAACAGTGGTAAAGTCTTAGCTGATTATGTTTATCCTTATAACCCAGCTCTAGGTAACATCACATTACCAGGATCTACTGATGTGGGTGATGTTAGTTGGGTTGTACCAACTGTACAATGTATCGTTGCAACAGAAGTTCAAAATATTGCTCTACATTCATGGCAAGTTGTGGCAACTGGTAAATCAGGCATTGCTAAAAAAGGTATGATTCAAGCAGCAAAAATTATGGCAGCAACAGCTGTTAAAGTTATCGAAAACCCTGAATATATCGACGAAGCAAAAGCTGAATTAAAAGCGATCACAGATGATACTCCATATGTGAATCCAATTCCAGCTGACGTTAAGCCAAATAGCTTAAACTTCTAACATACAAATTAAAAAAGAGGATGACTTTTAAATGTCATCCTCTTTTTTTTACCTATCTAAATCCTTGTTCATAGTTATGGAAATAAAGGCTCTTCGTCAAATCGTGTTGATATTTAAAAATTGATAAAATAAGGGCATTAGAAGAAGGGGGATTTTTCCTCCTTCTTCTTTTTAATTAAATTGAAATGATTGACCTTGAATAAGGAAAATCCGTCGCTTAAAAGTTAAGAAATTTCGGTAACCATAGGCTGTTCGTTTGATAGCTTTGATTCGGTTGTTAATTCCTTCTAAAAAACCATTTGAATAAGAATAATTTAAAGCATTGGTAACACCTTGCCTGAAGGTTTGGAATGTTTTGAATTTGGCTTTAAATTCCTTAGGAAGCTCATTAGAGATAGAATGAGTTAATTCTAAAAATAAGTCTGAATCCTTTGTTTCATAAGCATATTTTAACTCTTGTATATAATCATATGCGATTTTTATAGTTGAGTTATAGGAAAGAAGTTCTTCAATGACACCAACTTGTGTCATACTTTTATTGAAAAGAGGATAATTACTATATGTAGTGGCACTTAATTGACTAGAGTCTTTTAAAAATAGTTTCCAATATTTTTTTATTCTCCGGTATTGTTTTGCTTCTTCATTATCATAACGTTTTAATTGATTCATTTCTTTTATTCTTAGTTGATTAAAAGAACGATTGATATGCTGAATGATATGGAATCTATCTGTCACAATCTCTGCATGTGGAAATACAGTTTTAAGAAGGCCACCGTAGTTGGCATTCATATCCATGACGAGAAACTTCACTTTTAACCGCTCTTTTCTGGAGTATTTCAGGAAGTACTTAATAAGAGAGAAGAGACGTCTATCTGGTAAAATATCAATAATCTTTTTACTTTCAGCATCAGCACAAATAAAGCTCATACCAGATTGACATGACTTAGTTGATTTAAATTCATCGACACATAGTACTTTTGGTAGATGTTGAAAGTTGGTTAGACAGTGGTTGGTAAAGTCGTATAAAACACGTTGTACCGTGTTATCAGAAACATGATGGAATCTAGCGATCTCTTTTCTTGAACGATCTTCTTTCAAATCTAAGGCGATTTGATACTTTAATGTTTTCGATATATGACAATAGTCATCGACTAACGCAGTATCAGCACTGAATGTTGTATGACATTCTTTACATAGATATCGTTCTCTTTTAAGTTCTAAATAAGTTGTGACCCTATTAAACTCTGGTAGTTGTGTTTTAGTAGTATAAGTACCATTTTTAACACACGTATTCTGATGACAAGAGGGGCATATTCTGTCTGGAGACGTTAGTCTTCCCCTTATTATATTTGAGCGTCTACCTCTAATAGTAGCCTCAGTTAACCAATCTTTTTCAAAAATAATAGATTTGTCTGTTAAATTAAGTAATTTTCTAGTATGATTATCCATGGGAACATCCTCCTAATAATTTGGTTTTTGTCGACTTTATTTTATCATGTTTGGATGTTCCTTTTTGTATTTAAAAACAAAAAATCGTATTAATGGAAACTATCCATCAACACGATTTATTATAGACCCGAAATAAATAGCCTACTCCTGTGGTGACCTAATCTCAATAACACTTCTTCCAACATGCTCTCCTGCTAGTAACTTGCTTGCAATCTGATTGATATCTTCAAGTTTACCAATATTTCCCGATATCTTCTCTAAGTCATCATCAGACAATAAGTCATTTAACCTTGACCACATTTGATATTTTTCCTGATGAGTTAATTGAACTGAATCAATCCCAAAAATACTAACTCCTCTTAAGATGAATGGTAAGACAGTTGTTGTAAAACTAATCCCACTAGCATTTCCACATAAGGACATACCACCATTATAAGCTATTTTAGGTAAAATTGAACTTAAGCTACTCCCCCCAATAGTATCTATCACGTATTTGTAGGTTATTGATTGTAAAGGCTTCACCTTATCTTCTTTAAAACCTGATAAAGGTAATACTTCACTTGCACCAAGATTTAAAATATAATCTGTTGCTCCTTTTCTACTCACACCGGTGATATTAGTAAATCCTAATTTATTAAGTAATAAAATAGCCAAACTACCTACTCCACCACTAGCACCTGTTACCAAAATAGGGACTTTTTTGTCTTTACCTAAACCAATAAGCTCTAACTGTTCTATGGCTCTTAAAGCTGTTATGCCTGCTGTTCCAATTAGAGCAGCTTTTTTTAGGTTAATCTGTTGTGGTAATACTTGTACCCAATCACTTGGTACCCGTAATACTTCACTAAATCCTCCTGTATGAGTGACACCTGTTCCTCGCCCTGTTACGACAACACGATCCCCCACCCTCATTTGATTAGCCTTAGTCTGTTTGATAATACCTACTGCATCAATTCCAGGAATCATAGGATAATGCCTAATCACACCACCATTTTTTTGTAAGGCTAGGGCATCTTTGTAGTTCACTGCTGAGTAATAAACATCAATCAATGTGTCACCTTCAGATAATTGATCTGTTGAACAATCTACCACTTCTACGCTAACTTTTTCCTTATTATCAGTCACTATTAAAGCTCTAAAAGTTTTTTCCATAATAAAACCTCTCCACTTTTATCTCAATTATACATTTAGTGTACCATAATTTTAATTAAAACAATGGATTTTAAAAGAGATTGAATTATAACATAACATCTTGTATACTGACGTTGAAAGTAAACTTAAAGTTTAATATCAGTGAACTTCAGGATGATAAATAAGGGCGTGATATGATGGATATTGGAACTAAAATCAAAAATTTACGTATTCAAAAAAATTTAACCCAGGAAGAGTTAGGAGAGCGAACGGATTTAAGTAAAGGTTATATTTCTCAGTTGGAAAGAGGTATTAGCTCCCCGTCACTGGAGACTTTCTTTTCAATTTTAGAAGTCTTGGGGGAATCACCAAAATCTTTTTTTGATGATAAGAAACAACATCAAAAAGTAGTTTATACAAATCAAGATTACACAGTCTACCAAGAAGAAGATAAGGGATACAAAATTAAGTGGCTTGTTCCTGATTCCAATGAAAATGAGATGGAACCAATTATTTTAACCTTAAAAGAGCAGGGGGAGTATAAGGAGTTTAAACCTTCTGAATCAGATACTTTTGCCTATGTATTAAAAGGAGAAGTTAGTGTTAGTATTGGTTCTGAAACTTTTATTGCTAAAGAGGGAGAGAGTATTTACTATCAATCTCTAAAAAAACATAAATTATCTAACAATCACAATGAACAAACAAGTTTATTGATTGTCGCAACAAATTCTTATTTATAAAGGTGGGGGAAAAAATGAGTCATACTATTATACAATTTGATAATGTCATTCAATCTTATGATGACACTTTGGTTTTAAAAGGAGTTAGCTTTGAAATTGAGCAGGGAAAATTTTATACGTTACTAGGGCCTTCAGGTTGTGGAAAAACAACTATCTTACGCCTCATTGCAGGTTTTTCAACTCCAACAAGTGGGGATATTTTATTTGATGGAAAACGTATCAATGATGTTCCTACCAATAAAAGGAAAGTAAATACAGTCTTTCAAGACTATGCCCTCTTCCCCCACATGAATGTCTTTGAAAATGTGGCTTTTGGCTTAAAAATAAAAAAAATAAACCAACTAGAGATTGAAACAAAAGTCAATGAAGCTCTAAGGCTTGTTCAGTTATCAGGATTTGAAGAGCGCCAAATTGGGGAGATGTCAGGTGGGCAAAGACAACGTGTAGCAATTGCTAGGGCGTTAGTCAATGAACCTGAAATTTTACTTTTAGATGAGCCTTTATCTGCTCTTGATTTAAAGCTTAGAACAGCGATGCAATCAGAACTTAGAGAACTACAAAAACGTCTTGGCATTACTTTTATTTTTGTCACCCATGATCAAGAAGAAGCGCTCGCTATGAGTGATGAAATTTTTGTTTTGAATGAAGGAAATATCGAGCAAAGTGGCTCTCCAAGAGATATTTATGATGAACCTATAAATCAGTTTGTTGCTGATTTTATTGGTGAGAGTAATATCGTTAAAGGAACGATGGTAGCAGATAATCTTGTTAAATTTGTTGGCAAAGAATTTGAATGTGTTGATAGTGGCATGCGTGATAATGAGCCAGTGGATATTGTCTTACGCCCTGAAGACATCTCTGTTGTCCCTGTTGAAGAGGGAAAACTTAAAGCAACTGTTGATCATATGCTTTTTAGAGGTGTTCATTATGAAATCTTCTGTACTGATTCTCAAGATAACGAGTGGGTGGTTCATTCCACTAAAAAACCTAATGAAGGACAAGTTGTTGGCTTATTTTTTGACCCTGAAGATATTCATGTTATGCGCTTTAATGAATCAGAAGAAGACTTTGATGCCAGACTAGAGAGCTATGATGAGTAAAGGAGAAGGATGATGACACAAACAAAAAAATTATATACTATTCCCTATTTTATTTGGATCGTACTCTTTGTTATTGCACCGGTTATTTTAATTATCTATCAGTCTTTTTTTGATATGAACGGTCATTTAACACTTGCTAATTACCAACAATATTTTTCAAGTGGGACCTATATTAGAATGACCTTTAACTCTATTTTTTATGCTTTTTTAGTTACTGTATTCACCTTGCTTATTAGCTACCCTACAGCCTACATTTTAACAAAATTAAAACACAAACAACTCTGGCTTATGTTTATTATTTTACCCACATGGATTAACTTACTTCTAAAAGCCTATGCATTTATTGGTATATTTAGTATTAATGGTGGTATTAACAACTTTTTACAAACGATTGGTATGGGACCTAGGCAACTCTTATTTACAGATTTCAGTTTTTTATTTGTTGCTATGTATATTGAAATTCCATTTATGATTCTACCTATATTCAATGCTCTTGAAGAAATTAATCCCTCTCTTATTTTCGCTAGTCGAGATTTAGGTGCTAATAATCTGGAAACTTTTAAACGAGTGATTTTCCCATTATCTTTAAACGGGGTTAAAAGTGGGATCCAAGCTGTTTTTATTCCCTCATTGAGCTTATTTATGCTAACTCGCTTAATTGGAGGAAATAGAGTTATCACTCTTGGAACGGCCATCGAGCAACATTTTTTAGTCACGCAAAACTGGGGTATGGGCTCAACCATTGGTGTTGTCTTGATTATTGCTATGTTCCTTGTCACGAGACTGACAGGTGAGAAAAAGCAAGGAGGTCGTAATAAATGAAACAAAAAAAAAGGATGACTTTTAAATGGCATCATCTCTACCTAGCCTTTGTTTTCATTCTGCTTTATATCCCTATTTTTTATTTGATTTTCTATTCATTTAATGCTGGCGGTAATATGACTAAGTTTACAGGTTTTACTCTAGAACATTATCAAGCGATGTTTGCTGATACAAGACTACTTAGTATTACCTTAGACACCTTTTTATTAGCCTTCCTCTCAGCTTGTATTGCTACAATTATTGGAACGTTTGGTGCTATGGGCATTCATTACACTAAAAAACGAGGCGTTCGGCAAACCTTTTTAAGCTTAAATAACATTTTAATGGTCTCACCTGATGTGATTATTGGAGCTAGTTTTTTAATCCTTTTTACTTTTTTAGGAACTTGGTTTGGTTTTCAACTAGGATTTATGTCTGTTCTTTTATCTCATATTGCCTTTAGTATTCCCATTGTGGTTCTAATGGTGTTACCTAAAATGCAGGAGATGAACCCTTCTTTAATTGATGCAGCAAGAGATTTAGGAGCAAATAACTGGCAAGTTTTAAGACAAATTATTCTACCTTTTCTAACACCAGGTATTATTGCTGGCTACTTTATGGCCTTTACTTATTCATTAGATGATTTTGCAGTCACTTTTTTTGTCACCGGTAACGGATTTAGCACTTTATCAGTTGAAATATACTCTCGTGCTAGACAGGGAATTAGCTTAGAAATTAATGCCTTAAGTACTATGTTGTTCTTATTTTCTTTAATTCTTGTAACAGGGTATTATTTCATTAGTAAAGAAAATAGACCTAAACATAAAAAGAAAAAAAACAAAAAGATGGAGAGGTAAGCACCTATGAAAAAATTAAACTCACTCCTTATAGGTATTCTAGTAATTATTTTATTGTTAGCTCTGACCTCTTATCAATTAAATAAAACAGATGGTACGTCTAATAAACAAGTATTAACAATCTATAATTGGGGTGACTATATTGACCCTGATTTACTTAAAGAATTTGAAAAGGAATATGGCTACAAAGTGATTTACGAAACCTTTGATTCCAATGAATCTATGATGACTAAAATTAAACAAGGGGGAACGGCCTATGATGTAACGATCCCCAGTGAGTACACCATCCAAAAAATGATTAAACAAGAGATGCTTATTCCTCTAGATCATTCTAAAATTAAGGGGCTTGAAAACATTGATGAGCGTTTTTTAGATATTCCCTTTGATCCAAATAATGAATACTCTATTCCTTATTTTTGGGGAACTTTAGGTATTATTTACAATGATACTCTAGTAGATGGTAGTCAGATTAGGTACTGGGATGATTTATGGCAACCTAATTTAAAGAATAATGTCATGCTCATTGATGGGGCTCGTGAAGTGATGGGACTAGCTTTAAATAGTAATGGCCACTCTCTTAATAGTAAAAATATGGATGAGTTAAATAAGGCTGCTGATAAACTCAATCATTTAACTCCAAATGTTAAAGCTATTGTGGCTGATGAGATTAAAATGTATATGGTCAACGGTGAGAGTGCTGCTGCTGTGACATTCTCTGGTGAGGCTGCTAGTATGTTAGAAGATAACGATAATCTACACTACATCATTCCTGAAGAAGGATCTAACTTGTGGTTTGACAATATCGTGATTCCAAAAACAGCTAAAAATATTGACGGAGCTTATGATTTTATTAACTTTATGTTACGTCCAGAAATTGCTGCAAGAAATGCTGAATATATCGGTTATTCTACGCCAAATGAACAAGCTAGACGTATCTTGCCTGATGCTATTACTAGTGATAAACAGTTTTACCCAACTGATGAGTTAATTGAAAAACTAGAAGTCTATGATGACTTAGGTAGTGACTATTTAGAAATTTACAATGATTTGTTTCTAGAATTTAAAATGTATAGAAAATAAAGATAGCTGAACCTTTAAAGGTTCAGCTATCTTTATTTTTAATAATTATTTAAAGAGCATCATAACTAAAAATACAATTGGAACAACTACTCCTGAAGCATTAAACAAGAAATGAATAATAATTGTCATCCAAATATTTTTAGAAATCATGTAAATAATACCAAAGTAAAGAGCAATTACCATATATGGTATGGTTGCTAGTGGATTCCCGCCAAAACTCATTGTGTGAATCAGTCCAAAGAAAATAGCCTGCACAAACAACATCACAATTTGTAAACTCTTGCCTTTAGTTTTCCCAATAAAAACATAGCGAAATAGAATTTCTTCTGAAAAAGGTGCTAGTAAGGGAGATATGATTGAGCCGATAATCGAGAACAATGTCAATGTTTCGTCTGCTGTATCAGCACTTTGTCCATTATTTAACCACTCTAGCGGCATAACTTGCCTTGTCACACTTAAGAGTAAATATACCCCAAATACCAATATAGCAGCCACTACTATCTTTTTCCAGAAATGAGTTGCTCTAAATGATACCCACTGAGCTTTTAAAGGCTCTTTATACCAAAAAATAGTTAAGGCAAATGTAGCTATAGAGGCGATTAAACTAATACTTGTTTTCATCCCCATAGTTAGCTGACTCTTTGTTAACCACATAATAAAGAAAAATTGTAAAATAAAAATGATAGTAAATAAAATGTCTTCTAATGACCATTTTTTTGATGAAACTACATTATCATTATGCTCATTCATCTTGTCCCCTCCTGCCTTAAATTGTGACTTTTAAGAAAATGTACCGCCTAGATATAAAAATAATATTCCTATTAACATGAGGATAAACCCAATAATATATTGAGTCACAACACTAAAATCACCTAGTAATAATCTTAATTTTGGAAATGTTTTACTTGCAATACTAAATAAAATACCTAAAGCTACAAAAATAACGCCTATTATAGTCATTATAATTCCCTCTTTCTCTTGTTTTTTATTATTATATCTTTTTTAACATACTAAGACATCCGTCTGTGGTCCTAAATAAATTGATATGTTTTTATTTGTCTACTTAATTCGTGTATAATAATAAGAAATAATCTGATTAAGGAGAGAAAGTAACATGGAAATCATTGAAAAAGCGCCTGCAAAAATAAATCTTGGCTTAAATGTGTTACACAAACGGCCTGATGGTTATCATGAACTTGATATGATCATGGCAAGTGTTGATTTATCAGACCGCTTATTTTTTACTCCATTAAAAGAAGACAAAATTATCATTGACACTGATAGTGGTTTCTTACCTGTTGATAGAAAAAATAATATTTACCAAACTTTTGAAGCAATGAAGCAAGCATATCATTTTTCTGGAGGGCTACATGTTTATTTAAAGAAAAATATTCCTGTTGCAGCAGGTCTTGGCGGTGGAAGTAGTGATGCTGCGGCAACATTTCGAGGCATTAATCGATTGTTTCAACTAGAAGCTAAATTAGAAGATTTGATTCAACTATCCATTCCAATTGGAACAGATATCCCCTACTGCTTAGTTGGAAAACCATCAAGAGTGAGAGGACTTGGAGAGCAAGTAACACCTCTTCATACTAAGTTGCCACCTTCTTGGCTTGTCTTAGTGAAACCTAATATTAGTGTCTCAACTCCTAGGGTGTTTTCAAAGCTAGAATTATCAGATCTCTATCATCCAAATATCAATGCTTTAGAAGCAGCTCTTTTATCCCGTGATTATCACGAGATGACTAAATACTTAGGAAACTCCTTAGAACAACATACCTTTGAACGTTTTCCTATTGTCAAACAAATCAAAGAAAAAATGCTTGATTTTGGAGCTGATGCAGCCGTTATGAGTGGTAGCGGCCCTACTCTTGTAGCCTTTTGCCAAACAAAATCAAAAGCTGATCACATTGCTAACTCATTAAAAGGATTTTGCCAGGAAGTCTATGTTGTCAGACCCTTAAGTTAAGTATCTGACTTGCCTTTTTATTCTAGACATGCTATTCTTTTAAAAGTCTAAATAGTAATGTTTACGATTTAAAAGGAGGGAATCAAAAATGGATTATATTAATGTTGAACATTTAACCTTTTATTATGAAGATGAACCAGTCCTTCAAGATGTTTCCTATTCTGTAAGCCCTGGGGAGTTTGTCATTTTAACTGGTGAAAATGGTGCCGCAAAATCTACTCTTATTCGAAACACTTTAGGCCTTTTAAAACCTGATGAGGGAGTAGTGACTATCTCACCTGTTAATATTGAGGGTGATAAATTACATATTGGCTATATCCCGCAACAAATCGCTTCCTTTAATGCTGGTTTTCCTAGTACAGTGCTAGAATTTGTTCAATCTGGTCGTTATCAGCGCGGAAAATGGTTCAAGCGCTTAGATAATTTAGACCATCAACATGTGGAAAAGGCTTTAAAATCAATTGGTATGTGGGAGATGCGTAAAAAAAGGATAGGAGAGTTGTCTGGTGGACAAAAACAACGTGTTTGTTTAGCTCGTATTTTCGCAACTGACCCTGATTTATTTGTTCTTGATGAGCCCACAACTGGAATGGATGAAAAATCAAGACGAGAATTTTATCAACTATTACAACATAGTGTTAAATTTCATAACAAAGCCATTCTTATGGTGACTCATGATCATGATGAAATCAAAGAATATATCGATCGTCATATTCATTTAGTTAGAAAGGAGGAATCAGAATGGAGATGTTTTCATATGAGTTCATGAGACGAGCATTGATTGCTGCTTCTATCATGGCTGTGATTGCACCCTCTCTTGGGGTTTTTCTTGTATTACGTAGACAATCTCTACTAGCTGATACCTTATCCCATGTTTCTCTAGCAGGGATTGCTTTAGGTTTTTTTATTAACGTAAACCCAACTATCACCACTTTAATTGTAGTTATACTCTCAGCTTTTATTTTAGAATATATTCAAACACTCTATAAATCATATGCTGAGATTTCAACTGCCATTTTAATGTCAGGAGGACTGGCGATTGCATTAGTGTTAATGAATTTAACAAAAGGGAGCAACCCGATGAATATTCAACAATATTTATTTGGTTCTATTGTGACCATTAACTGGCAACAAGTTAAAATTTTAGCAATTCTATTAGTTATTATTGTGGTCTTATTCTTACTATTACGTAAACCAATGTATGTTTTGACCTTTGATGAGGATACAGCTCATGTTGACGGTTTACCGGTTCACCTGTTAGCTATGCTCTTTAATGTCATCACAGGTGTAGCGATTACTGTGATGATCCCAATCGCTGGTGCCTTACTTGTTTCAGCTATTATGATTCTACCGGCTACTATTTCTATGAAAATTGGTAAGACGTTCACAACTGTTATCATATCAAGTATTGTCGTTGGTTTTATCGGGATGACGTCTGGACTTGTGGCTTCATACCAACTTGATACACCACCTGGTGCTACGATTACATTAATTTTTATCATTGGGTTTATTATCGTTAATCTTTTATCCAGCCTTAAAAAGAAAAAGAAACATGCTTCCTAACAAAGCAACGTTTCTTTTTTTACGAACATTTCCTTTTTAAAAATAAAAAACATTTGCATTTCACTTATAAACTAATATAATAATCTATAATACTTAATTTTAAAAAATCGAAAAGGAGTCCCCATATGAAAACTAAACGAAGTGAACGTCTAATTGATATGACAGCTTATATTTTGAATCACCCACATACCTTGACGCCTCTAACTTATTTTGTAAAAAAATATGATTCTGCCAAATCTTCAATTAGTGAGGACTTAACTATTATAAAAAAAACATTCAAGGAACGTCAATTTGGCGTACTTGAAACCGTTCCAGGAGCAGCCGGTGGATTTATCTTTACCCCGTCTATGTCTTATGAGGAATCAAAAAAAATAGTTCAGGGATTATGTGCTAGATTATCTGAACAAGATAGATTATTACCAGGAGGCTATGTATATTTATCTGACTTACTTGGTGAGCCACAACTGCTTAAACAAGTTGGCCAAATCATAGCAACAAAGTATGCAGACAAGAAAATTGATGCTGTCATGACTGTAGCAACAAAAGGCGTACCGATTGCACAGGCTGTCTCATATTACTTAAATGTTCCTTTTGTTATTGTAAGACGTGATTCTAAAATTACAGAAGGTTCAACTGTCAGTGTTAATTACGTATCAGGCTCTTCTGAGAGAATTGAAAAGATGGAGCTTTCTAAAAGAAGCTTAAAGAGAGGATCTAAGGTTCTTGTAGTAGATGATTTTATGAAAGGCGGCGGCACAGTTAATGGTATGAAAGCTTTAATTGAAGAGTTTGAAGCAGAGCTTGTTGGTATTACTGTATTTGCTGAATCAACTTTTAGTGGACGCCGAATGGTAGAAGAGTATACATCCCTACTTTGTGTAAAAGACGTAGATACACGAACTAAAAATATTACAGTTGTACCAGGAAATTATTTTAATTTAACAGATGATTTCAAGGCCTCTAGTAAATAACTTGAAAAGAGCTTGTAGTCTAAGCTCTTTTTTTGATAGAATGAATAGGACTATAGTACATTAAGGAGTGTTACATCGTGGAAAATCGTTATGCCATTATTTTAGCTGCAGGAAAAGGCTCTAGAATGAAATCATCTTTATATAAAGTATTACACCCTGTTGCGGGAAAACCCATGGTCGAGCATGTATTTGATCAAATTGATCATTTAAATGTGGATGAAGTTGTGACTGTTGTTGGTTTTGGTGCTGAAAAAGTAAAAGAACAATTAGGTGAGAGATCAAATTATGCCTTACAAACAGAACAACTTGGAACAGGTCATGCTGTCTTAGCTACTTCTGAAGTTTTAGGTGATAAAGTAGGAACCACTCTTGTCATTTGTGGTGATACACCCCTTTTAACTCAAGAGACTCTTGAGGAATTAGTAAAGCATCATGAAAAAACTGAAGCTAAGGCGACTATTTTATCAGCTGTAGCTAGTGACCCAACTGGTTATGGACGTATCATTCGTGATCAGAATGATCATGTTGAAAAAATTGTCGAACAAAAAGATGCAACACCTGAAGAATTACTTGTAACAGAATTCAATACTGGAACTTATTGTTTTGACAATGCTCTTTTATTTGAAGCTCTAAATAAAGTCGGTAATGATAATGCACAAGGTGAATACTATTTACCTGATGTGATTAGTATTTTAAGAGATCAAGGTGAAATCGTAACAGCTTATACAATGGATTCTGAAGAGGAATCTATGGGGGTTAATGATCGAGTTGCTTTAGCAAAAGCTACCCAATACATGAGCGCTCGTATTAATGAAGAACTCATGAGAAATGGTGTGACCTTTGTTGATCCAAGCAACACTTACATTGAAAAAGATGTCATTATTGGCGCTGATACTGTGATTGAACCTGGTGTTATGCTACGCGGTAAAACTGTGATCGGTGAGAACTGTATCATTGGAGCTAACTCAGATATTACGGATTCTACTATTGGTGATCATGTCGTGATTACCTCATCAAACATTAAACAATCTACTATTTTAGATTATTCAGATATTGGACCTTATGCTCATATTAGACCAAATACAATACTAAAAGAACATGTTCATGTGGGCAATTTTGTAGAAATCAAAAATGCGACAGTTGATAAAGGAACAAAAGTTGGTCATCTAACTTATGTGGGAGATGCAACTTTAGGTCAAGATATCAATGTTGGTTGTGGCACAGTTTTTGCAAATTATGATGGAAAACGTAAGCATCACGTGACGATTGAAGATCATGCTTTTATTGGAAGTGGTTCCATTTTAGTTGCACCTTTAACTATTGGTAAAAATAGTATGACAGCAGCTGGTTCTACCATCACTCAAGATGTTTTTGAGGATGACTTAGGAATTGCTCGTAGTAAACAAACTAATTTAGTAGGTTATGCAAAAAAATTACCTTACAATGAATAAATCGACTTAAAAGACTTGATTTATTGAAAGAAAATGACTACTATTTATTAAGAGTGTAAGCTCAGTTAAAACAAGAAAGTGGAGGTTCTCATGTCTAATCACTATTTTGATCCAAGGCTAAAAATCTTTTCATTAAACTCAAACAAGCCCTTAGCACAAAAAATTGCCAATGCTGTTGGTGTGGAGCTTGGAAAAACAGAAGTAAGAAAGTTCAGTGATGGTGAAATTCAAATCAACATCGAACAAAGCATTCGTGGTAGTCACGTTTATTTAATTCAATCAACAAGTAACCCGGTTAATGACCATTTAATGGAGTTACTAATTATGATTGATGCGCTAAAACGTGCTAGTGCTCAAACGATTAATATCGTCATCCCTTATTACGGCTATGCTCGTCAAGATCGTAAAGCACGTGCTCGTGAACCAATTACATCTAAACTTGTAGCAGACATGTTAGAAACTGCTGGAGCTTCACGTATTTTAACATTAGATTTACATGCACCTCAAATTCAAGGTTTCTTTGATATCCCTGTTGATCACCTAATGGCTGCTCCTTTATTAGCAGATTACTTTATCAACCACGGTTACCAAGGAGATGATGTGGTGGTAGTTTCTCCTGATCACGGTGGGGTAACACGTGCTCGTAAACTAGCAGAACATCTAAAAGCACCGATCGCAATCATTGATAAGCGTCGTCCAAAAGCCAATGTGGCTGAAGTGATGAATATTATTGGGGACGTTCAAGGTAAAAAATGTGTCCTAATCGATGACATGATTGATACAGCTGGTACAATCACTTTAGCTGCTGAAGCTCTAAAAGAAAAAGGAGCAACAGAAGTTGTCGCATGTTGTACACATCCTGTTCTTTCTGGCCCTGCTATTGAACGCATTGATAACTCTTCTATTGAGAAATTAATTGTCACTGACTCAATTCTTTTACCTGAAGATAAACATTCAGAAAAAATTGAAATTGTTAGTGTTGGAGAGCTGATGGGAGATGCCATTAAACGCATCCATGAAAACAAACCAGTTAGTCCACTATTTGAGAAAAAAAATAAATAATAAAAAAAAGCTGACTTAAATAGTCGGCTTTTTTATTATTTTGAAGAACTAAGTTACTAGTTATTAGTTTTTGGAGGTTCAACTTCTTCTTTAATATCTTTAACAGTCTCTTGTTGAGCTTGTAGTAGTGATCTGATGTCTTTTAAGACGTCTTCTGTGGTTTCTTTATGCTCTGATGGTGCTTCTTCTTCTTTTTTACCAACTAAATCTTCTGCTTTATTTAAAAATTTTACAATGAAAAACAATACTAAGGCTGTAATAAAAAACGTAATAATAGCCGATATAACCTGGCCATAATTAAATTCCACACCATTTACTATAAAAACTAAATTTTTAGTTGCTTCATCAACTGTTTCAGCTCCTGGAAAAATCAAACTAATGACCAATCCGATAACAGGCGTAATCAATCCCTCTACTACGGAGTTTACAAGCGTTGTAAAAGCTGCTCCAATAATAATCCCAATGGCCATATCAATCAAATTTCCACGAGCAATAAATGTCTTAAATTCCTTAACCATACAATCCTCTCCTTTCAAAAATATTATAACAAAGTTCCTCTCCTATTACCTTTTATATGCTTATATCGTAACGCCCTTGTCACAATTGACAATTCAATGTAATATATTTAATATATGATCACACACAGTTTTTAAATTTTGAGTAATCTTATTAAAATTACAGTGTTTTTCTACCATAGCCACCTATTTTTTGGTATTCTATACAGTGTGTTGTCTATATTCAGTTTAACGAATAGGATCATAAAGGAGATTCATCATGACATTTGAATTAAATAAACAAGTCAATTTACATATTATACCGAATGATAAATATAAAACAGTTAAAATATTAGTCCGTTTTGCTACACCTTTGCAAGCAGAGCTTAGTAGCAAACGCTCACTACTTGCTAGCCTTCTTGAAACAAATAGCTTGAATTTTCCAAACCAAATCGACCTAAGTAAAAAACTAGCTGATTTATATGGGGCTAGTTTTGATGTTAGTGTCAGTCGTACAGGAAACCATCACTATTTAACCGTGAGTCTAAATATTATTAATGACAAACTCGTTCCAAGTGGGATTTCAGTATTAGAAGAGGCTGTAGAATTTCTAAAAGAGATTATTTTCCATCCTCATATTAAAGATAATGCCTTTGATCAAGAGACATTTGACCGTGAACAAGCTAATTTAATCGCTTATATCGAATCTATTTTTGACGATAAACAAGCCTATGCTGCTATGTCTTTACAAGATTTATTTTTCCTAAATAATAAAAATCAACGAACACCAAGTTTTGGAAATATTCAAGACATCTCTAATGAGACTTCTGAGGGAATAGCTGCTTATTACCATGACATGATTCATCATGATAAAATTGATATTCTAGTTATTGGAGATGTAGCAGAAGGCTATGTCACACGCTGCTTTAAAGACTTTGGTTTTACAGATCGCCCATCTATTAATAGTGAGCTTTTTTATGTACAGCCACTTAATAATGTCATCCAACAAAAGAGCCAAGTACTGCCAGTTATTCAGTCTAAATTAAATATTGCCTATCATTGTGATATTTACTATTATGATGATCTTTATTTTCCTTTAATGGTCTTCAATGGATTATTTGGAGGTTTCCCTCATTCTAAGCTATTTTTAAATGTTCGTGAAAAGCATAGTCTAGCATATTATGCTAGTAGCTCACTGGACCCGTTTAGAGGTCTTGTGACTGTTCAAACAGGGATTGATAGAACTAACCGCGACCGCGTTTTACGTCTTATTAATGAGCAACTAAGGGATTTAACGTTAGGAAAATTTGACATGGAATCTTTTGAACAGACGAAAAAGATGTTAATCAATCAATATTTACTATCTTTAGATAATCAACGTGCTCTAATGGAGCAAGAATATCTTTATTTAAACGTACCAAAAGCTAGATTATCCCAAAAAGAGTGGATTGAACGTATGAACCAAGTAACACCTGATCTGGTTCAAGAAGTCGCTACACATATTAATTTACAAGCAGTTTATTTCATGGAAGGAGAAAAAGAATAATAATGAAAAAACAACACTACCCTTCTATTAACGAAACACTTTATACAGAAGTTTTACCTAACGGCTTAGAAGTGATGTTACTTCCCAAATCTGATTTTCATAAGACATATGGTTTGTTTACTACCAATTATGGGTCAATTGATAATGAGTTTGTACCGATTGGTGAAGAAGACTTTATTAGAGTTCCAGATGGGATAGCTCACTTTTTAGAGCATAAATTATTTGAAAAAGAAACAGAAGATGTTTTTCAACGCTTTGGAAAACAAGGAGCTTCCAGCAATGCCTTTACAAGTTTCACTAGAACAAGCTATCTATTTTCAAGTACAGATTATGTTTACAAAAATATTGAAACTCTAATTGATTTTGTCCAAGACCCTTATTTTACAGAAGAGTCTGTCAACAAAGAAAAAGGAATCATCGCACAAGAAATACAGATGTATCAAGATGATCCTAACTGGCGTTTATATTTTGGGATTTTAAATAACATGTATCCTAATCACCCTCTACATATTGACATCGCAGGAACTGTGAAAAGTATTGAAGAAATTACAGCTGAGGATTTATACACTTGTTATCACACATTTTATCACCCAAGTAATATGAACTTATTTGTTGTTGGAAAAATGGATCCTGAGGAGTTAATGGCTTTTATTCGCAATAATCAGGCAGAAAAAGACTTTGTTAAAACAGAAGCTATTAAACGTCATTTCCCAATAGAGACCGCAAAAGATATCATAAAAGAGGACAGTATTCAATTATCTATCAATAGACCTAAAGCCATTGTTGGGCTTAAAGGACTTGACACTGTTCCAGAGGATGGTTATGAGCGCTTGAAATACCAAACAAGTATTCAACTACTTTTACAATTATTATTTGGTATGACTTCTACTAATTACTTAACTATGTATAATTCTGGTTTAATTGATGATAGTTTCTCTTTTGAGTTTTCATTAGATAGGAGTTTCCATTTTGCTGATTTTAGTTCTGATACTAATGAACCTGAACGTTTTGCTAACCAAATCATTAATGACTTACTAAAAGCTGGCTCTTCTCCTGAACTAAATCAGAAAAATTTAGCTTTAGCTAAGAAAAAAATGATAGGTAAACACTTGCAATCACTTGATTCACTTGAATATATTGCTAATCAGTTTAGTAGTTCAAAATTTGGTAATACTACCCTTTTTGATTTAAGTGACGTCATAAACAGTATTGAATTAGATTATTTAAAATATGTTCAAGAAACTTTCATTCGCCCAGAAGCCCTATCACGCTTTTTCATCTACCCAGATGAAAACCAGTAACATCTAGATAAATTTTAAAGGAGAGAATTTTAACATGGATACAATTGGTGAACAACTCAAACAAGCACGCCTACAACAAGGTTTAACAATCGATGACTTACAACGCATCACAAAAATTCAACGACGCTACTTATCAGCTATTGAAGAAAATGACTTTGATGCTATTCCTAGTGATTACTACACAAGAACCTTCATTAGACAATTTGCTACAGCAGTAGGTGTTAATCCAACACCTTTAGTGAAGCGTTTTGACAACACGCACAAATCTAATCGTCAAGTAGAACAACCTGTTGTTACTCAAGTTACTCAGGTGAGCGAGCCGCTACCACTTAGAGCATCTAGAAAAGAAAAATATGCACAACAAAATAAACAAGAAGCTAAAAAGGGAGTCTACATTCCCGTTATTATTTTAGTTATTATTGTAGCAATCATTGTTGGAACCATTATTTATGCTATACGCTTAGATACAGCTCAAGGTCCTCTTGTACCAAAACCTGACAAAACGACAATTATGGGTAGTGATCAGTCTTCTACCAAAGAAAAAGAATCTTCTACCAAAGAGAAAAAAGAAGAAACAAAAGAAGATGAGAAAAAGAAAGAGGATAAAAAAGAGAACATATTTACCTTAGAGTCTGACTATGGTGATGTGATTACTTATAAAGGAGTTGGTGTGACGCAACCAGTTACAGTTGAAGTATCTGGGTTAGAAGGACCTTCTTGGATTGGGGTTCAAGAAAGTGGCAGTGGGAACTTATTCTATCAGGAGACAGTTCAAGCTGGAGAAAGTTTGACAATTGATATTCCTGAAGGTATTCAAAACATGGATATTATCGTTGGAGCAGCGAATAATATCACTTTAAAAGTCAATGGTAAAGCTATCAATTTCAATGAAGAAAATCCTGTCACAGGAACAAAAAGTATTACTCTTTTATTAAGTTCAGAGGCAGCTAGTGATACTGATGTTAATGAAGATACTCAAATAAGTGAGAATAGTTCTGAAGATGAGACAAATACCAGCACTACTAATCAAAACGGCTTTGAATAATCTGATCTAACTTAGAGAAAGAAGGCTACACAAATGAATTTACCTAATAAATTAACCGTTTTAAGAATCTTTATGATTCCAATCTTTATTGTTGTTGCTGTTGTACCTATGGATTGGGGAACACTTCATGTAGCAGGTTCCCCTCTACCTGTGACACAACTTGTAGCTGCTATTATTTTTGCACTGGCTAGTATCACTGACTGGCTAGATGGTGAAATTGCTAGAAAACATAATCTAGTAACCAATTTCGGAAAGTTTGCAGATCCTTTGGCTGATAAAATGCTAGTTATGACAGCTTTTATTGTACTTGTAGGTCAAGGCAGAGCTCCTTCTTGGATTGTCGCTATTATTATTTGCCGTGAACTAGCTGTGACTGGTCTTCGCTTACTTTTAGTTGAAGATGGTGAAGTGATGGCTGCTGCTTGGCCTGGGAAAGTCAAAACAGCAACACAGATGTTAGCGATTATTTTGCTTCTAATTAACAATGTACCATTTAACGCAATCCACTTCCCACTAGCAACGATTATGTTATATGTTTGCTTAATTGCAACTATCTATTCAGGTATAGATTATTTTGTTAAAAATAAACATGTATTTAAAGGCTCTATGTAAAATAACTTTAATAAAAGAACAGAGACTAACCTTTTGGTTGGTCTTTGTTTTTTTATAAATTTCTTAGTTATAGAATAATCAGACTTTAGCCCTACTAGGTTTGTATTGTAATTTACTTCTAATCGTTTTAGAATGAAGATACATACAAGAAAAGGGGGAATTATTATGTCATCTCTATTTAAAACAGTACAACAACATGCCTTACTACGAGGAATTGTTTACATTGTATTAGGTGTTTTTATCTTTTTAAAACCAAATGATGCTTTCAATGTGATTGTTTACTTAATTTCTGCCTATAATGCTATTATAGGTATTGTCAAATTAGTCAATGCTATTAAATACAAAGAAAACAGTACGATGGCAATTGCTATTTTTTACCTAGTCTTTGCCTTAATCATTTTACTATTTGCTAAACCATTAGCTAGTATCTTGCCGGTCTTCTTAGGTTTAATTATTATTTTTGGTGGTGTTGTGAGAGTCTCTCAATCGATGACGTTAAAAAAATATGTAGATGTTAGCTACTTACCGATGATGTTTTATGGGATTATCTTAATATTAGCTGGAGTCTTACTATTATTTAAACCTTTCGCTAGCTTAATTATGTTATTCCAATTTTTAGGTGCTCTTATGGTATTTTCTGGTATTTCAGAAATTATCAATGCCATTCGCTACCGTAACATCAAAGACGTGGATATTTTTTAAAACACAATATCCCTAAATCACTTACAAAAAAAGGAAGCCGACTTTCATAGTCAGCTTCCTTTTTACTCGATTTGCTCTAATTTGTTACTTCCTTTTTTATGGTCTACCTTAACGTCTAATAAATCTAATAAAAAGACAAAAACTGGAATACCAATCACAAGTCCCCATACGCCAAAGAATTTTTCAGAAAACATTAAGATCACAAAGACATAAAATACAGGTAAATCTGTTTTGCTACTCATTAATTTTGGATTTAAGAAGTAAGATTCTAAGGCATGAATGAAAATTATCATGATTAAGACATAAATCACATCTTGCACACCACCAACTGTATAAGCAATTAAGCTAAGTGGGATACAAGAAATAATAACCCCTGCAACAGGAATTAAGCTAAGTACAAAGATCATTAAACCTAAACTTAAAAGCTGTCCTTGTGGAAAACGCATGAAAATTAAACCAATAGAAGTCAAAATTGTATTTACAATAGCAATAATAACTTGAGCTTCGATTACCACACCAAACGTATTAACAAATTTCTTACCTAAGTAACCTACGTCTTGACTAAACAAACCAATTTTACTGTGATAGAAGGCTTTTGCAAATTGTGTCACCCAGTCTTTTTCAATGATGAAGAAGAAACTAAGTAATAAAGACATCACAAGTGTCACACCCATAGACCCTATACTTGTCAAGGTAGTAAAAACAACCTTCACTCCTGTCGTTAACTGATCCTTAATTTCTTTAAACCCAACGTTTGCACTGATCCAATCATAAAAACGATTGTCTGGCGTTGTTTTTTGATAGAAATTAAAGACTTCCTCTATCATCTGCAATGTTTGATTAAATAGTTTTGGTACGTAAACTGTAATTGAAAAATAGAAAATCACAATAATTGCCACATAAACAATGACGGCTATTAGCTTTTTTGGTAATTTTACAAAGCGATGTAAGCCTTCTACAATACGAATAATCAAATATGTTAAGATAAACGTTAATAATATTAAACTAATAATACTTCTTATTAAATATAAAATTAGACAGATAATAATCAAGACAAGTGTTCGTCTAATATCAGTATTCTTTTTTATTTTTTCCCATAAACCAACCATTTTTTCACCCCTTATTCATTATGTTCTAATTTTACGCTAAAAATGGGAGAAAAGATAGTCGTAACTATACCCTGTCCAACAAAAAGATTGACTATGACGAAACGTCAACCTTTATAGTAGACTTACAAGGAGGTTAATGATATATACCATTAAACAAGTTGCCACTTTATCTGGATCTACCCCACGTACACTTCGTTATTATGATGATATTAAGTTATTTTCACCTGCTTATGTTGGAGAGAATGGTTACCGTATATATGAGGAGAGCCAGCTAGATCAATTGCAACAAATTTTATTTTTAAAACAGTTTGGTATGACACTAAGTGATATAAAAACAACACTCAACTCACCAAGTGACCAACAACTTAACTTGCTCATTAAGCATTACAAACAACTATTATATGAGCAGCAACAACTAGATAGGCAAATTAAAACACTAGAACAAACAATCGCTTATAGAAAAGGGGAAATCGACATGACAAATGAGGAGAAATTCGAACAATTTAAAAGTCATTTAGTTCAAGATAATACAAAAAAATACGGTGATGAGGTTGTTGAAAAATATGGTGAAAAGGCCTTTAATACAGCCAACCATCACTTTAAACATCTAGTTCAGTCTGATTATGAAAACATGTTACAAGCAGAAGTTGAACTTTTTGAAAGTTTAAATGCTTTAGAGGCAATGACAGAAAATAAACTAAATCATCCACTAGCAAAAACTGCCTTTTTATCTCATAAAAGATGGCTAACTCTGGCTAATCCAAACTACTCGCCTATTTATCACCAATAATTAGTGGATATGTACTTAGTAGATGATCGTTTTAATGCGTACTATAAACAATCTATTTCACAAAATAGTCTAGAAATTCTAAAAAAAATCGTTTATTACTACACATCTAAAACATGACAGACAGCTTATAATAACGTATAATGAGCCTAAAGACTGATGAAGTTAATCATCAGAAATTAGGAGGGACAAAATGACAAAAGCAACCTGGTTAAAAGATTTATTGTGGTATGTCATTTTAATTATTGCACTATTGCTACTTAGAATGTTTATCTTTACCCCTGTTACCGTTAGTGGAGAATCCATGATGCCAACTTTAGTGGATGGTGAACGTAACATCGCTTTTAAAATGGGGGATGCTCAGCGTTTTGATATTATTTCACTAAAGGCACCTGATGACCCTTCAAAAAACTATGTTAAACGTGTCATTGGACTACCTGGGGATACTGTAGAATATAAAAATGATGTCCTATATATTAACGGTAAACAAATTGATGAACCATACTTAGATCAATATAAACAAGAACTAAAAGAAGATTTACCTGATGAATCACTTACTTATGATTTTACTTTAAAAGACATAAGTGGACAAGAAGTCGTGCCTGAAGGGCATTATTTTGTCATGGGGGATAACCGCCAACACTCAAAAGATAGCCGTGTCCAAGAAGTAGGATTTATTCCAAAAGAAAACATTATTGGAAAATCTAAAATTGCCTTTTGGCCACCTAGTAAGTGGGGTATGGTGAAATAGGAAAAAGGATGACTAAAAAGTCATCCTTTTTTAATTTTTTCTAAGCAATAGGGTTTCAGTTACATCTAAGAGAATATCCTTCTCAGGTATCTCAGGTAATTTTTGAATACCCTGTAGAGCCTTCATTGTGAACCTCGCAGCAATTTTCTCAGCTCTTTCAATTCCCCCACTAATTTCAATTAAAGATTGAACTTGCAACATATCAGCATCCGTCAAATCTGTCCCTTTTTCTAAAAAGGGTACGAAATCATCATGATGTGTTTCCATCGCTAGAATCAATGGCAGGGTGTAATACCCATTTTTCATATCTTCAAAAACAGGCTTTTGCATCTCTTTTTCTGAAGCTTTGTAATCAAGTATATCATCCATAATTTGAAAAGCCATACCTATATTATAACCAATACGTTTAGCTTGAAGTTGTACTCTTTTAGATGCATGACTAAAGTGAGCCCCCTCATAGCAAGCAAACTCAAATAATTGGGCTGTTTTTCCTCTAATATGTTGAAAATACTGTTTCACTGTAATATTGGTGTTATGTCTTAAATTCATTTGATCTAACTCACCAACTAAAATACGCTTCATGCTTTGAGCATTCATTGTAATTGTTTTAAGATCTGTCGTTGAAGTAGCCAATAAATGGAAATAAACTGTAAATAAAAAGTCCCCAGTGTACACTGCAACATCTTGTCCATATTGAGCCTGAATAGACGGCATAGAACGCCTCATAGGTGAATCATCAATGATATCATCATGGACCAAGGTGGCGATATGTAATATCTCCAAAGAAGCTGCCATACGATATGTTTTCTTTGTCGTTTTTGATTCCCCAAACTTGGAAAACAACAAGAAATAAGCTGGGCGTAGTAATTTGCCACCTGATTCTATAAATAACTGGAGAACATCAGTAATTTCTTTATTACGAATCTTAACTGATTTTTCCATCACTTGTTTTACTTCTACTAATTCTTCTTGAATGTTTGGGTATTGCTCCCATAACGGGTGAACTGGCATAATGTCCTCCTAATAATAACCTTTTTCCATATGATTTTCATGATTATAAAAACTAGACACAATCACTTTGATAAATCCCTTCTCTAACAGTATAATAAACAGTGGATAAAATGTGAAGGAGTTTACTAATGAATTTTAAAGTATTTGCAGAATTAATTGAATTAAAAGCTAAAGCAGCTAGTGTCTTTCCGTTTTTAATGGGTTTTCTTTACTCATGGTATCACTACGAGCAAGTGAAACCATTTTATATGCTTCTATTTTTTGTATCTATGATTTTATTTAATATGTTTGTGGATATTTGGGACAATTATATGGATTATCACAATGCAACTGAGATTCATGATTATAAAGAAGAAACCAATATTATCGGACGAGAAAATCTTTCTTTATCTTTAATCAAGAACATGATGAGCTTTTCCTTAATCAGCTCAGCTATAATCGGAATCTATCTAGCTTCACAAACAAGCTGGATTATTTTATGGTTAGGACTATTTAGCTACGCTATGGGGATTCTTTACTCAGCAGGTCCAAGACCCTTATCAAGTTTACCAGTCGGAGAAATCACTTCTGGGGTGACTATGGGTATTGTTATTCCTTTAATTTGTGTCTATATTAATGTCTACGACCTCGTTTCATTTAACTGGGAATTTATTGGTGGTGTGATTATGTTATCCTTACCTACAGCACTTGCCATCTCTAACTTAATGCTAGCAAATAATACTTGCGATGTTGAGGAGGATATTTTAAATAATCGTCACACATTAGTTTATTATATCGGAAAAAAAAGAGCAGTTATGCTCTTTAAAATATTGGTACTATCTTCTTTTATTATCGTAACAATTAGCTCTATCATGGGTATTGTTCCGATTACCTTACTTGGGTTATGGCTTGTTTTCCCTAAAATATGGAAGAATGTTTCAACTTTTTCTAAGGAACAAATTAAAACTAAAACTTTCTCCTTAGCTGTTCAGAATCTAGGTATCATTGCCTTAGTCCAAGTTATTTTATTTTCTCTTGGACTATGGTTACCATAGTCTCTTTTTTAACCTTTTTTTTACACCCTTACACCCGACGTTTTTTAACATGTTTTTATAAGTATTTATATTATACTTATTAGTATAGTGATAATATTTATTACTTAAAAATAGAAAGGGGTTTTTTTATGTGTACACACGCATCAATTGAATCAGTTGAAGGTAATCAGTATTGGGCAAGAACAATGGATTTTCCACAAGATTATTTTTCAGTTGGAGGTAAGGTAACTTTCTTCCCTAAAGGTACGCCACTTAAATTTTATTCGAAAGAAATCAATTCAGGTTATGATATTATTGGATTAGGTTTAGGTAAAGAAAATTTAACTCTTTTAGATGGTATTAATAGCGCTGGTTTAGTTGGTGGGTTATTCTACTTTGAAGAAGCAACAACTGCTACAAAAGAAGAATTAGTTAAACAAGATAAAATACCACAAGTAATGAATGAAATGGTGACTTTCTTCTTAAGCCAATGTGAAACAATTGGTGATGTTATGTACCTTGCAAGACAAGTAGCTATTGTTGAAGGCTCAAAAGTTGGAATAGATGCTCCTCTTCCTCTACATATGACCTTTATGGATCACACAGGTAAAGGAATTGTTTTAGAGCCAATGGATAATGGTGAATTTACAATTCATGATAATGTGACTCGTACGATGACTAATAGTCCTACATATGACTGGCATGTTACTAACTTAAGAAATTACGTTAACTTAAAATCAACTAATATTGATGATTTACAGTTACGTGATCTCCTAATTAAAGATATTGAAAGTGGATCTGGTTTAATCGGCTTACCAGGAGACTACACAAGCCCATCTCGTTTTGTAAAAATTACGATGTTAACACATATGATGCCACAACCACATGACACAGATGCTCTTAAAGCACTATATGAAACATTTAATGCGGTGATTATTCCTAATGGTATTGAAAATGAAGGCACAACATCATGTGACTCAACTACTTACTGGGTTGGTTATGATGTATATAAAAAAGAATTATTAATCCGTGCTAAACATAACTTAACATTCTTTACGATTAGTTTAGAAAATGCTTCCCAAAAATTTGGAGCAGATGCTGGTGACTTTGCCTTTGACTTAAAGGAGCAATTTATCTCTTTAGTATAATATAAAAAAAAGCTAACATAACTGTTAGCTTTTTTTACTTTTAATAAGTAATAATCATATCATCATCTTGACTTGGTTTTTTATTTTTTACTTCTATAACTAATTTATGAGGCAGACAAATACTCGTTTGTCCTGGCTTACTAATCCATCCAGTTCTTACGGCAATTTGATCAGGACTATTATCTTCTTTAACTCTTATTCTATTACCCTCTACCTCAATGATATTATATTTATCTTTCCCAGGATAAAAGGTCTTCTCAAAATGAGCTGATTCGTCATTTAAATCAAACCTATCCACCTCTTTACCGTTTATCGTTACAATGGCAATCGTTCCATTTTCAGTAGGGACAGCTTTTTGATTCATACCAAAAACGACGTATGGTACAAAAGATAATATGATTAAACAGATGATGACCACACCATCCATATAGCGCCACTGTTTTTTTAATTCTTCCCATATTTCCATCTACTTTTTTCCTTTCAGCTACTTTTAGCCTTACTCTAGTACGATAACGTGAATTAAGAAAATCGTCAACTTAATTTCTCTTATAAAAAAACTATATTTTTTGTGAAAATAATCAGAAATATTGCTATTTCATTCACTTTTCTCTATAATTGTTTCGTACAAACTCAAGGAGGAATGATTGTGTCAAATTATCAAGTCTTATTATATTATTTATACACCCCTATTGAAAACCCAGAATTATTTGCCAAAGAGCACCTAGAATTATGTAAATCACTTGATTTAAAGGGTCGTATTTTAGTTGCTAAAGAAGGAATTAATGGTACCTTATCTGGAAGTGTTGAAAATACCAACCGTTATATGGAAGTGATGCATGCTGATGAGCGTTTTAAAGATACTTTCTTTAAAATTGATCAAGCTTCTGAGCAAGCATTCAAAAAAATGTTTGTGAGACACCGTCCAGAACTTGTTTCTCTAAAACTTGAAGATGACATTAACCCACTAGAATTAACAGGAGAGTATTTATCTCCAAAAGAATTTAAAGAATCTATTCTAGATGATGATACCATTGTAATTGATGCTAGAAATGACTATGAGTATGATTTAGGGCATTTTAAAGGAGCAGTCCGTCCTGATATTCGTAACTTTAGAGACTTGCCTCAGTGGATTCGTGATAATAAAGAGCAGTTTTTGGATAAACGTGTCGTCACTTATTGTACTGGTGGTATTCGTTGTGAGAAATTCTCAGGCTGGTTAGTCCGTGAGGGATTCAAAGATGTAGGACAACTTCATGGTGGTATCACAACGTATGGTAATGATCCTGAGGTACAAGGTGAATTATGGGATGGTGTGATGTATGTTTTTGATGAGCGTATTAGTGTACCAATTAATCATGTTGATCCTGTTGTTGTTGGAAAAGACTGGTTTGACGGAACACCACAAGAACGCTACGTCAATTGTGGTAACCCAGAATGTAACCGCCAAATCTTATGTTCAGAAGAAAATGAAGCAAAATATGTTCGAGGTTGTGAGCATAAATGTCGTATTCACGAACGTAATCGCTATATCACAGAAAATGAAATAACACCTCAAGAATGGCAAAAACGTATCCACGATTTAGGAGAATCATTTGACGTAGATACAGTGGAAATAGTTGAGTCAATCTAAATAAAAAAGTCTGTCATATTATGACAGATTTTTTTATTTTCTTCTAGCAATCATCTCAATCTCAACATCAGCCTCTAATGGTAATTCTTTCACCGCTACACACGTTCTAGCTGGAAAAGAATCTTTAAATTTTTCCTGATAAATGTGATTCATCTCCTCAAAATAAGCCATACTTGTTAAATAGACATTTACCTTTACCACATCAGAAAAACTAACCTGAGAAGCTGTCATCACAGCCTCTAAATGCTCAAAAACTAATTCAACTTGCTTAGAGATACTTTCTTTCTTTAAACTAGGCAACTCACCATTCATAGCAGTTTGCCCTGAGAAAAAAATAAACCCATCACTTTCTACGGCATGAGAATAAGGTCCAGAGGCAGTAACGCCCACTCCTGTATAAGCTCTCTTCATTTTTTCATCCTCCTACTACCTTTTACTAAGTGTATCACGTTTTAAAAAAAGAGACCTTTATTAGGCCTCTTTTTTCATCATTTATTTATTTAAGTCTTTTGTAAAGAAATATTTCAACATTGGAGGGGCGATTAGAGTTGTTAAAATGACTGAAATAATCACTGATGTGTAATACTCTTGAGATAACAAGCCAGAAGCTAATCCTGTTGTGGCGATGATTAAAGCAACTTCCCCACGAGATACCATACCAGATCCTACAGCTAGTGCCGATAATTTATCAAAACCTGTTGCACGAGCACCAAAGTAGCTACCAAATAATTTAGATAATACTCCAACTAGTGTACAAGCAATTAAGAACCAAATTTGACTCATGACACCAACAAAGGAAATACTGATTCCTACACTGACATAAAAGAATGGAACAAACAAACCATTAGCAATCGGCTCAACTGTCTCTTCTACTTCATGTTGGAAGTCAGTTTGAGAGATGAAAAGACCAGCTAAAAACGTACCAATAATGCCTTCCATACCTAACCACTCACCAACATAGGCATAACTAAAGGCTACAATTAAGGCAGCTGAGGTAACTGGAACAGTCACATTAAACTTAGAGAAAAATTTTAAAAACTTAGGAACAACATAAACCCCTACAACAAAGGCTAATACGAAAAAGATCACTTTTTTAAGTAATAAAACAGGAATAGATTCTGTTGGTCCCTCATTTCCCATAAAAGACATCACAAAGGCTAGTAGGGTAACCACTAAAATATCATCTACAACAGCAGCCCCTAAAATAGTCGTAGACTCTCTTGTTTGTAAGACATTTAATTCTTTTAATACTTGAACGGTAATACTAACTGAAGTTGCTGAGAATAAGACCCCTAAAAATATCCCTTCAGCTAATGAAAAACCAAAAACCTCTCCTAGAGCAAAAGCACTAGCAAATGGAATAATAACACCTAAAATGGCTACTGCAACAGAAGGTTTCCAGTTAGCTTTTAACTGATCAGCATCTGTTTCAAGCCCTGCTAAAAACATTAACAAGAGCACACCGATTTCTGAGAATTCATGAAATATTTCCGTATTGGTAACCCAACCTAACACAGCTGGACCAATGATAATACCAATTAATAATTTCCCTAAAACAGCTGGCTGACCAATTTTTGTCGCTAAATTCCCTGCCACTTTCGTACTAAAAATAATTAAGATGATTGTTAACAATAATTCCATAATATATCCCCTTTATAAACGTTCTAACACTAAATTTAGCAAAGTATGACTACCTTTGTAAAGGCCTAACTTGCTTTTATTTTCAAATTTTTAAAAATAACCCCCCAACAACAGAGCACACACTCTATTATTGGGGCTCTATAATTTATAGGACTGATGAATCATTTTTTGATTCATCAGCCCTATTTTAGTTTATTTAAGTAGAAAAACATGTCGTCTATCTAGTAAAATTAAAGTACTAACCAAAATCTTAAATAGAAAGGACGACATGTCATGACTAATCATATCAAAAAAATGTTGCGAATTAAAGATGAAGATTTAAATTTAACTTGTGTTGAAGAAGGAAAATACAAAGGTGCGAACACATTAATTATCACTGGTACCTACTCACCTAAGCTTACGGCCTGTAAGTATTGTCAGTCTCATGCGAACGATGCAGATGAAAAGAAAACCATTGTAAAAAATGGGAAAAAAGAAGTGACAATTCGTTTGGAATCATATCAAAACATTCCAACTATTTTAAAGCTAAAAAAACAACGATATTTTTGTAAAAACTGCCACCAACATTGGACAACTCAATGTTCTATCGTTGAAGAAAATTGTTTTATTAGTCGATTCATAACATTTAGAATACTAGAATTATTAACTCAGAAAATATCAATGACCGTTATCGCTAAGATATGTCATGTATCGCTCACAACCGTTATAAGGGTCCTTAAATCTGTTGAAAAACATTTACCTGAAACGCTTAAACCACGCTCTTTTCCAAAAGTTCTAATGGTTGATGAATTCAGATCTCATGCCACCTATGAAGATAAAATGAGTTTTATTTGTGCCAATGGTGAAACCGGTGAACTGGTTGATGTTCTTCCTAGTCGTAGACTTGATAAACTAATGAATTACTTCAATCGTTCTCCCAAGGAGAAACGAGAACAGGTAAAATTTCTAGTGACAGATATGAATGCGGCTTATTTTCAGTTAACTAAAAAAATCTTTCCTTGTGCAGCTTTAGTCATTGATAGGTTTCATATCGTTAAACACTTAAATCAAGCTTTTAATGACTTTAGAGTCAGGGAAATGAAAGAATTAATAAAGAATCACCAGCGTTCTGAAGCCAATAAGCTAAAAGTAAATTGGAAATACCTATTAAAGAATCAAATGACTGTTTCTAGTTCAGAATATAAAAATTGGAGAAGCTTTCCTTCACCTAAGTTTCCCCCTCTAACAGAATCAATGATGATTGATCGTCTTTTATCATTTTCTACAGACTTAAAAGAAGCCTATGGCGTGTTTCAATTATTAACCTATCACTTTAGAAATAAAGATCCAGACTCATTTTTTGATTTATTAAAGAACTTACCGACTACCTTAAATCCACTATTTAAACAGAAAATTGAAAATCTAATTAATTATGAAGAAGGGATTCGTAATGCTTTAACGTACAAGTATTCTAACGGAAAAATAGAAGCTAAAAATACTCATATTAAGACATTAAAAAGAGTATCTTATGGCTTCAAATCTTTTAGTAATATGAGGATAAGAATTTTTATGATAAATGGCCTTGTCACAATTGAATAACTAAAAAAGATGATGAATTTGAGAAAATTCTCAAATTCATCATCTTCAATATTTGTCTCATCAGTCCGATTTGACAAAGAGCCATTATTGGAGGATATTTATTATTCTTCTAATTCTAGAATTGTTTTAATATGTCGACTGATTAAAGCATAAGCTTGAACCTTATTCCACACACTCTCATCCATCTTATAAGAACGAGATAAGAATTTTGGAGGTGTCACGTCTTCATCTAAATATTTATAGAAGCGCTTGAACCCTTTCATTTTAGGCTCAATCCAAGCTCTAAACTTAGGATCAGCATCACCCAAATCATACCATCTTTCTTCTAAGACAGTCAGTTGATCCTCATACACTAAGTATTCTTTTTTCTTAATTTTGACGATTTCATCATCTTCATCTAAATGATCAAATAATTCATCGACATCACCCTTAAGATTTTCAGCATCATAACCCATGATGTCATCTGACTCGTCATAGTTTGCATAATCAGAATAGTCATAATCACCATAATCATAACCGTAATCATCACCACTATAGTAATCATCTTCATGATCGTAATCATCTTCATGATCGTAATCATCATCATCTAAATCATCATCATCTAAATCATCATCTAAATCATCATCTGAATACTCATACGCTTCATCATCTACTAAAACAACTTCTTCATAGTCATGATCTAACTCGTCATCTGAATAAGTTGGTAAAGCAGCTGGCTTCACTTCTTCAACTACTGTTTCTACCACTTCTGTAACAGCTTCTGGCTCGACAACTGGCTCAGTGACTATCGGTACTTCTACTACTGGTGGCTCATAACTAGGTCTTACACTAGATTTTGCCCCTTGCTTAGCTAAGAGTAAATCATGTTCTAATTGGCGAATTGTCTCAGTAGCTGTTTGATAATTACTTTCTAAGCGATTATAATTTTCTTGCCATTTCAACTGTGTTGTTTTTTGATTATCCATTAACGTATTCACTAACTCTTGTTGTTTATCTAAGCGGTTAACTAAAACATTAACTTCTTCTTTTTGATCACGAGCTGCTTGAGCTATTTGATTTTCTTTATGACTGATTTCTTGTCGTAATTCTTGTCCCATACGTTGTTTTGATAACGTAGTTTGTTGGACCAATTGCTCTTGTTGTGTTACTTGTTGTTCAAGACGACTCACTTCATTTTGCGTTTTAACAAGTAGTTGATTTAGTGAGTCTAATTGCATCTCTAATTGTTGTTTTTCATGAGACAGTTGCTCATATTCTATTGACCATTCTTGTACTAATAACGCATTTTCTTGCTCTAATTGCTGAATACGTGTTTCTTTTTGAGCGATTTCAGTCAAGGCATCATTTAAATCTGTTTGCACTTGTTCTTCAAGTCTTTGATTTTCACTCATCACTAAGCGTAAATCATCATTTTCTTGCTGTAAGTGTTGGTTTTGCTGACGAATACCTTCCACTTCATGTCCTGTTTCGATTTTCAACTCAGCCATCTCATTTTTTAATGTCAAAATTTCCGTTTGATTAACTTGAAGTTGCTGTTGTAAATCTATCTCAGTTTCTTGGTGCTTCATTAAATTTTCTTGTAATAAGTCATTTTCTTGAAGTAATTGTTTAAAATTACGATCATAATCTTGTTTGGCTTGATTTAATTCTTGCTTTAAACGTTCCATAGCTTGATTATTATCAGATAATTGATTAGTTAAGTCATGAACCTCTGATTGGCGTACTATTAACTCTTGCTGACTTTGATGTAGTTGGTTAGTTAAGTCTTCATTACTTGAGATAACTTGTTGGTAACGATCACTAGGAACCATATCCTGCATTTGTTGCAAATCACGTTGCTGATGTTCTAATCTATTTAATAATTCATTAGTCATCTCTTTCAAACGTAATTCTTCAGATTTATTTTTTTGTAAATCATATTGAAGTTGGTTATTTTTTTCATGTAGCTCATTAATTTTAAACTGTAGATCACGATTAACATCTACTTGTGTATCTTGTATACCAAATGATGGAGTCGTAGATAAGCTATTTGGTGACCAAACACGACTAGCACTTGTTGCATCGGCGACTGTTTGTAAGGCAGATTTTAACATTAATGGCGCATTCATTTTAATATTTCTAATTTGAGTATTTGAAAACAAGCTACTCGAGTCAAAGGTTATTAATACCTCGATTGTACTTTGATCTTGTTGATCTAAAAAAGCACGATCAATGGTATATAATGGAAATGCTTTAGCCCACTCCGAGAAAAAAACATGGGCAGCTTGATCAACTGCTCGTTGTGATAAGTCTATTTGAGTATTTGACCATTTAAGTAATAACTGATTCTTTTGCACAGCTACATTTTGTCTTGGTAATAAAATCATACTTTTTTCACTTGGGACTCTTGTTTCATCTTGATATAATTGTGTATCAATTGATAATTCATTTAAAGACATAACTTGCGAACTCCTCCCATTTTCATCATTCATTTATATAAAAATTAATCTTTTATATAATATTAACGTTTATATAAATTATTGTAAAGGCGTTTCCCCTAATATAGCGACTAAAATCTCAATATTTTTTATTTCTATTTTAAAAGAAAAAATGTAGCTATTAAAGATTGGCAAATACCTACTCATCGTAGACATCAAGAGCATATAGCTCCTTAAATCGCTGATTTGTTTCTAGTAAATGATGAGGTGTTCCTGACATTTCAATCTGAGCTGATTCTAAGAAAACTACCTCATTTGCGTGGTGAATACCGACTAAATGGTGAGTTATCCAAATAACCGTTTTTCCTTTTAATGTCTCAAAAACTGTTTCAAGTAGGTACTTTTCAGTTAGAGGATCTAAACCGATTGTCGGTTCATCAATAATGATAATAGGGGCATTTTGTAACAAAATACGGGCTAGAGCGATACGTTGTTGTTCTCCACCAGAAAAACGTTTCCCATTTTCTTCGACCACAGTCTCAACACCATCTGGTAATTTATCAACAACAGGACGTAAACCAGCTTGATTAATAGCTTGTTGGATTTGCTCATCTGTAGCCTCGAGATTACCAAGTTGGATGTTATTTTTTAGGCTCGTATTAAATAAATATGGGTTTTGATTTAACACACCAAAATAACTAGATTTTTCTCCAGGTAAATCACTCACAGAAATCCCGCCAACTAATACCTCACCACTTAAAGGAGCTAAATCACCTCGAAGTAACTGGGTTAAAGTTGTTTTTCCCGTACCACTTTTTCCTAAAACTGCTACTACATCACCTTGTTTAATGTGATAACTAAAGTCATGTAAGATTTCTTTTTGACTATTAGGATATGTAAAACTAATATGTTGAAATTCAATATCCCTATGCTCTAACCTAATTGGAGGAAGCTCTTCTTTTATCGTTGGTACATCAGGGTTAGGTAATGTTGATAAGCGCTCCACTGTGTCTTCATACATAGGCAGCTCTTTAACAGAGTCACTCACAGGAGCAAAAGCATCTAGTAAAGGAAAAAAGGCTAACACGAAGGCTGCAATCCAGTTTAAAGATGCCTGATCACCAAACTGAGCAAAATAATTACCTGCCCAGATAAATAAGGAGACTGCAATGACACCAAAAACTAACTGTTTCACTAAAGCTTCACCACGACTAAACCGACGCATGCTTTTTTCTTCATCTCTAACTTTTGACTCCGCCTTATTATACTCTGTTAAAAAATCTTGATAACGACCACTATATTGCCAATCTCCAACACCTAAAACAGCATCTGTCAAATCATTATATAATGCATGTTTCTTAGCCTTTTTACGGTAAACTTTAGCATTGTTCACAAGTATCGCTACAAGGGGTAGAATAAATAAAATCACACCTAGCAAAATAAAAGTCAACCCTGCAAAGGGTAGAGAAAAGTAACCTAAGCCAATCACCACAAATACATACAAAATAATTGAGATAAAGGCTGGAAAAATCGTTCTTAAATAAAGATTTTGAATATGATCAATATCCTCAGCAAGTATCCCAAGCAGACTACCAGACTGATATGTTTTTGTAGCTGTTGCAGCTTCCACTTCAAGAGAGCGATATAATTTCACCCTAATGTCTGAAGTCATCTTCAAGACCCAGTTATGGCTTCCTAAACGCTCTACATAGCGAAATGAAGGTCTAGCAATACCAAAAGCTCTCGTTAGCACAATAGGGACATAAACTAATAAAATATTCTCAGGTTTTGTTGCTGATTTACTAATCAAATAACCTGAGGTAAACATCAAGGCTGAGGCTGAAAAGAAAGTTAAAAAACCTAAACACAATACTAATATTAGTAAACCACGGTACTTTTTGAAGAAGGGACGAACCCAATGATCATCTTTTGAAAATAATAAACGGTGATCTTTCATGTTACAGTCCTCCTTTTAATTCATTAACAAAACGTTGATATGCCCCGTTTTTAGCTCTTAATTCTTGATACTTACCATGCTCTACAATCTTACCATCTTCCATCACGATAATGTAATCCATCTCTCTCATCCAATGTAGTCTATGAGTAGCAAAAAAGACGAGTTTATTATCAAACAAAGGCAACATGGTTTTCTTTAAATCAGCTTCTGTTTCCACATCCAAGTGGGCTGTCGGCTCATCAAAGAGTAATATTTTTCGCTCTTGATCTAGAAAAGCACGTGCTAGGGCCACACGTTGATATTGTCCGCCACTTAATGTATGTGCTCCTTCACCAATCATCGTATCAAAACCATGAGGTAATTCTTCAACTAAATCCATTAATCCAGCTTGCTGACTTGCCAGTTCATAGTCTTTCTTAGTCGTTTCTGGTTTATAAAATATAATATTTTCTTTTAGCGTACCATGGAAAATATAAGGATCTTGGGGGACATAAAAGAGTTGCTCTTGCCAAGATTTAATATGTAAATTACTTACCTTATCTCCGTTTACTTCAATACTATCCTCAGTTGCTTCTAAAAAACCACCTAAAAGTTTTATCAATGTTGATTTACCTGAACCAGACAAACCAACCACACCAATTTTACCCATACCTTGCCAGTTAAACGAAATATCTGATAATGTATGTTCTGCTTGAGTCAATTTATAGTCTACATTCGTCTTATTTAATGTCAGTGTATCTGTGTTACTCCATACATTGGTAATCTTTAAATCATAATTATCAGCCAGCTCTGGCTTATCTAATATCGTAAAAATCGACTCTAGAGTATTACCTCCATCAAGAGTAGCATGATAGTCATTTGAAAAATCTCTTAGTGGTAAAAAGAAATCTGGGGCAAGTACTAAGACGGTCAAAGCAGGAAACAAATCAATTTGTCCATTCATTAGTTTAAACCCTAAAAAGACTGCTACAATCGCCACTGATAACGTTGTAAAAAAATCTAGAGCAAATGTAGAAAGAATCGCAACTTTTAAAGTACTCATAGTAGCTTTTCGGTAATCCTCACTCACCTCGTAGACATTTTTCTCATATTTTTTACTTAATCCTAAAAAGTTTAATGTTTCAAGACCTCTTAAAGAATCAAGGAAATGATTACTTAACAATTGGTACCCCTCATACTGTCTATCGGCTTTTGCTTTAGCAGCGTAACCTAGTATAATCATGAAAATAATAATAATTGGAAAAACTAAAAGTAAAATAACTCCTGATCTAACATCTTGAGTGAACACAACAATTAAAATAATCCAAGGAATAACCATCATGTTTGTCACTTTTGGTAAGATTAACGTCAAATAATTCTCAAGTTGGTCAATTCCTTCAATGGCCATTGTTACCATATTTCCTGTGCCTTCTTTTTGAACAAAGTTAGGGCCTAAGCGAAAGATTTTCTCTAACAATTGTTGTCTAATTTTTTTAGACTCTTTATAAGCATAAGTATCTAATGTTTTATCACGAATAAAGACAACTACTTGTCTTAGGAAAAAACATAGAAAAAAAAGAACCACAGGTGTCATCTGAGACGATACACTTGAACCTTTCCATAAAGAACTAATACCAAGGGATAAAAAATAGGCCTGCCCGATAATTAATAAGGCTTGCAGGATTCCTAACCCTGCAAGCCCCATTAAGACCGGCCTAATATTGTCAATACGAAATAATTTCTTATCAATCAATTAGGACGACTCCTTTATCTATCAATTTTAACGCGTTTTGAAAATTTCTTGTAGCTCCAACCTGAATAAATTAAAACAATTGGTAGTAAAATACAAGTGACAATCGTCATCACTTTTAATGTATATGGTGTGCTTGCTGAATCAGCAATAAGCATACTATATTCTGGATTTTGACCAATCATAACACGTGGGAATAACCCGTTGAATAAGAAGGCTACAATACCTGCAAAAATTAAACCAGTAGAGATAAATGATAACACTTCTTTATTTTTATACGTGCCATATGCTGCCATAACAGCAAAGATGACGATTAAGATTAGTAAAATTAGTGATGATGTAAATCTTTCTGTAAAGAAATCTGTTTTAATGAAAGCGAAGATGGCAAACAAAATTAAACCAACAAATAAAGCTGGGTATAATTTTTTAGCACTCGCTAGAGCACGCTCACGAATAACCCCTTCTGTTTTTAAACGTAAATAGTTTAAACCATGTAAATAACTAATTAACGTCATCGCAACCCCACCAATAATCGCAAATAAATTCACGTAATCAGTAAACGTGGCGTGCATCACGTTTTTAGACGCATCAAGTGGTAAACCTTGAACTAAATCAATAAATAGCATTCCAAATAAGAATGGTGCTAGTAAACTACCAATAAGGAATGTCCACTCCCAAAGGTTACGTTCTTTAGCATTTTCAGAGCTACTTCTAAATTTAAATGATACCCCGCGGATAATTAAACCAACTAAAATAAAGAGTAAAATTAAATAGAAACCACTAAATAGTGATGCATACCAATCAGGAAATGAAGCAAACATTGCTCCACCAGCTGTGATCAACCAGACTTGGTTAGTTTCCCAAACAGGTCCAATTGTTTGAATCACTTGATCACGCTCACGTTTGTTTCTAGCAAGTAACTTCACACTCATACCAACACCAAAATCAAACCCATCTAAGAAGAAGAAGCCTATGAACAAGATCCCAACTAAAATAAACCATAAAAATTCTAAACCTGTCATTAGAATACCTCCTTAGCAAACGGATCAATACCAGCCTTACGAGCCTCTGAAGGGTCTACGTAGTAAGGTCCTTTTTTAACAAAACGTTTTGCAAAAATAAACATCACAAAACCTAAGAAAGCAAATAAGACAAAGTAAGTAATATTACTAATTAACAGTGACGTAGCACTAACACCAGGTGAGACACTGTCTTCAATGGTGAATAATCCGTAAACAGTCCACGGCGCACGGCCCATCTCAGTAATTAACCAACCAAAGGTATTTGAGATGAACGGGAAGGTAATACCTGCTACAAATAGCCATAATAACCATCTTATCTTCTCTAACTTATCTTTATGCAGAAGGATTAATCCTACAACAGCCATTAAGGCCATTAAAGTCCCAAATCCTGCCATGAATCTAAAGCCCCAGAACAAAGTCTTAACTGGTACATAATAATTCATATCTGTTCCAAATTTTGCGTCATACTCATCATGTAGGTCTTTACTTGCTTGATCCATTCCCACATAACTTTCTTGACCACCTAATAAAGTTAACATATATGGTACTGAAATTTCCCATTTTGTTTCTTTATTTTTAGTATCAATTCCTGCTACAATATTCCAAGGAGCAGGTGAGCCTGTATCCTCATAAATACCTTCCATAGCAGCAAATTTCATTGGCTGATCTTCACCAACGACAATCATTTGTTGATGCCCAGCACCAATTGTTAAAATAGAACCTACTAAACCTAAAATAAGTCCAATATTCATTGATTTTTTAAAGAATTCTGTGTCGCTTCCTTTTAACATTTTCCAAGCTGAGGCACCCGCTACGATAAACCCACCTGTAACAACTGCTCCAAAGACCACATGTGGAAACTCAAGCCACAACTGATGATTTTTTAATAAACCTGAAAAACTAGTTAGCTCTGCACGATTTGAAGCTTCATTGATTTTGTAAGCTACTGGGTGCTGCATAAATGAGTTCGCAGCTAAAATCCATAAAGCAGATAATACTGTCCCAAGTGATACTAACCAAATAAATACCACATGAACCTTAGGACTAAATTTATCCCAACCAAACATCCATAAACCAATAAATGTTGATTCTAAGAAGAAAGCTAAAAGCGCTTCAACCGCAAGAGGTGCCCCGAATATATCCCCCATAAAACGTGAGTATTCAGACCAGTTCATACCAAACTGAAACTCCTGAATAATCCCTGTGACTACCCCAACAGCAAAACTTAAAAGGAATAAATTCCCCCAAAATTTTGCCATATCTTTATATATTTTATCCTTTTTGACTACATACATAGTCTCCATAATTGCAACTGCAAATGCTAGTCCAATAGACATAGGCACAAAGAAAAAGTGAAAGACTGTCGTCATCCCAAATTGAAAACGTGCTAAACTTGTTATATCCATTTGTCATCCTCCCTTAATATAAGTATAAAAAATAATTTACAAACACCATAATTATACCCTAGATGTCAGTGTCTTTCAAAATAAATTTAAGCCTTTATTAAGTAATATTCACTTTAATCTAGGGTTGTTTGCAAAACCTTAGCGCATCGTCACAAACTCTTCAGCACTTGTTGGATGAATAGCAACGGTCTTGTCAAAATCCTCTTTTGTTGCACCCATTTTAATAGCTACAGCAAAACCTTGTAATATCTCATCCATACCAACACCCACACCGTGAAGACCAACAACCTTCTCTGACTCACCCACACAAACTAACTTCATTGAACATTTATCTCTAAAATCAGTAATCGCATATTGCATTGGCGTGAATTTAGACGTATAGACCTTCACATCCTCACCATATTTTTGACGAGCTTCTTCTTCTGTTAGACCAACTGTTCCAATAGCAGGGTGAGAGAATACGACCGTTGGCACTGTATGATAATCAATATGGGCATCGGTTTTACCATTAAATAGACGCTCAGATAACTGACGACCTGCTGCAATGGCTACTGGCGTTAAATTAATTTTATCAATCACATCACCCACAGCATAAATACCAGGTTGTGTTGTATTTTGATACTTATCTACTTTAATAGCACCTTCATCTGTCAATTCAACACCTGTTTTTTCCAAGTTAATATGATCTAGTCGGGGTTTTCTACCAATTGTCCAAATAATATCGTCTGCTTCAATCGTATTCCCATTCTCAAACGTGATCACGTAACCACCCTCAACTTTTTCCACTTGTTTTAGAACAGAGTGAGCATGTAAATGAATGCCTTGTTTCTCATAACTCTCAGTCAAACCATTGATGACAATTGAATCAAAATCCCTTAAAAAGGTTTCTTTTCTAAATGCCAGATGAGTCTCACTTCCTAACCCGTGAAGCACTCCAGCAATCTCAACTGCAATATAGCCTGCACCAACAACCACCACGCGTTTTGGTAGTTCAGTTAACTTAAAGAACCCATCTGAATCAATACCATACTCAGCACCAGGAATATTAGGGCGAACAATCTCACCACCTGTTGCTATTAAAATATTATCAGCCTGGTAACGCTCCCCGTTAACTTCTACCGTATTGTTATCTTCAAAACGAGCATACCCTTTAATGACTGTCACCTTGTTACTTTCTAAACCACGCATATATACACCATGTAAACGGTCGATATATTTATCTCGCTTCTCAACTAAACGAGCCATGTCAAATCCGTGAGTAGTCACATCAAAACCATAGTCATAGGCTTCTTTTTTAAGTGTCGTACTAACTTCTGAAGCTTGCCACATCACTTTTTTAGGGACACAACCCACATTCACACACGTTCCCCCAAGGGCTTGCCCTTCAATTAATAACACACGTGCTCCGTACATTCCAGCACGATTAGCAGAAGCAATACCACCACTTCCTCCACCAATTACAATATAATCAAATTGTTCCATACTCACATCTCCCTTATTTTTTCTTACGAATCATATCTCCAGGTTTGACTGGGTGAACAACGGGCATTTTTACAATCATCATGGCATTTGGTGCCTTTTCTATCTCAATTCCGTCTTCATTCCACATTATAGCAATATTTTGCTCAAAATGGGTAAATCCTGGACCGTAAAATTCAATCTCATCACCTAACCTAAAATGATTACGTTGTCTAATCGTTGCAATACCTGTCTCTGTGTCATAAGACAAGACTTCACCAATAAACTTATAAACAGGGATTTTTCGACGCTCACCAAATAACTGTTCCTCATCTGTTGGTGTATGATAGTAAAAACCAGTTGCCAGCTCACGTTGTGCTACTTTCCATAACTCATCAATCCACTCTTGTTTACAGACATAGTTTTCAGGGTCTTCCATATAACTATCCACAGCTTTTTTATACACGTTTGATACCGTAGACACATAATGAATAGATTTCATCCGCCCTTCGATTTTAAAACTATCCACACCATTTTGAATCAAATCAGGAATATGTTCAATCATCGACATATCCACAGCACTCATTGAAAACGGCTCACTAACTTCACCAGTATTCGTTCTTGTTCTGCGTTCCTCACCAAACGGCATATCATATAAATCATACTTCCAGCGGCAAGACTGAGAACAGCCACCACGGTTGGCATCTCGCATAGACATGTGATTAGATAACGTACATCTACCTGAATAAGAAATACACATCGCTCCGTGAATAAAGGCTTCGATTTCAATATCTGTGTTTTCCCTAATAGCAGCTACCTCATCCATCGATACTTCTCGCCCCAACACCACACGCTCCAAACCTTCATCTTTCCAAAACTCTAAAGTCTCAAAATTTGTAGCTGAAGACTGGGTAGACAAGTGAACAGGTAATCCTGGTGCTTCTGTAATACAAATTTCAATGAGAGCTGGGTCTGAAACAATCACAGCACTAATTCCCACATCTCTGATTGCTCTAAAAAATTCACCAACTCCTTTGGCATCTCCCTCATGAGTTACCATATTAGCCGCGACATACACTTTAGCTCCGTGCTCTTTAGCAAAAGCTACACCTTCTGCCATCTCATCATAAGTAAAATTACCAGCACGACTTCTAAGACCATATGCGTTACCGCCAATATAAACTGCATCTGCTCCGTAATGAATCGCTGTTTTTAATTTTTCTAATGTTCCAGCTGGTGCTAATACTTCAGGACGTTTTAACTTTGTTGTCATATTTGTTCTCCTTACCTAATCTCATCTGGATTTAAATAATAAAATCCTGTATCTAACCCTCTACCAACTGGATGATGTGCTTCAATTACCTCTTGTAAACGACTCACCTCATCCGTACTCCACTTACCTGTCTCAATTAAATGCTTCGCTTCAATAAAACACTCTAAAATCTTCAAATAATCCTCACCTGGAGTATACATCCCGTTTAATTTCCAATGAGTCAACCCAGCACTTGTTAAATCACTTGTCTCAAGCATTAAATCAACATCATTTGTTGCAAAAATATGGGTACCATGTTGATCCTCATAAATTGAATAATGAGTGTCTTCTTCTTTTGGCTCTGAGATAAATAATCCTTTAGATTTTCCCACACCATCTTTTTGTTTTGTAAATGAATAATAATTAGAAACAAGTGGTCGCTTTGAGTGGTGGATACATGTTGCTCCGTACACTAACACTTCACAAAATACACTAGCTTCTTTAGCAATCTCCTCTAATTCTAAAAAAGGTATTTCACGAGCTAATACAGCCCCCCTAGCTCCTTTTTTTGCCCAAAAATTAATTTGGCGAGAACTTGTCACCATCGTTGCTGCATCATAAATAAAAGGTAAATTATACCCATCTCGTCTTAACACATAGATCACACCAGGGTCACCCACTACAATATCATCTACATTAATTGACTCTAAATAAGCCAAATACTCAGGAATTTTTTCCATTTTTTCAGGATGCATAATAGCATTCACTGCTACCCTAACTTTCTTATCATGCTTATGTGCCAATTTTACTACTTCTTTTAATTCAGACCTTGTGAAATTGTATGGCAACCTTAAACCAAACTCTTCTTCTCCTACATATAACACATCAATATCTAATGTTACTAATCTTTTGGCCTGCTCAAGTGACTCAACACTTGTACTTATCTCAATCATATCTATACTCCTCTACATTTTAACCACGTTTATCCTAACATAGAACAACCAACTTTTTCAATTCCATCACAAAAAAACAAGTGCTAGCCGTTATAGCTAACACCTGTTTATTTTAATTTAAAACTGTTTTTTTTACCTTTGTCGTTATGTTACCTTTTGTCGCACCAAGAGTCACTGTATCCCCTGTTTCAAGCTCACCAGATAGTAGTAACTCACTTAACCTATCTTCAATTTCTTTTTGCAAAGCACGGCGAATTGGCCTTGCTCCGTACTCAGGATCAAACCCTTCTTGACTAATCACATCAATTGCTGCAGGTGTTAATTTTAATGTAATCTCTTGTTCTTTTAATCTAGTGATAATATCTTTACTTAATATTTTTACAATTTGATGTAATTCTTCTTTATCCAATGAATGGAAAACAATCGTCTCATCCACACGATTTAAAAATTCAGGACGGAAAGCCTTTTTAAGCTCTTCTATAATACGAGATTTCATAGCTTTATGAGAAGTCGTTTTATCACCTATGCCAAAACCAACAGTTTTTTCATCACGCAGAGCAGTTGCTCCAATATTTGAAGTCATAATGATAATTGTATTCTTAAAATCAACTTTTCGACCCTTAGCATCGGTCAGATGGCCATCATCTAAGACTTGTAATAAAATATTAAACACATCTGGATGAGCCTTCTCTACCTCATCAAGTAAAATAACAGAATATGGTTTTTGACGAATTTTTTCAGTTAATTGGCCACCTTCATCATAACCAACATAACCAGGAGGTGAGCCGACTAAACGGCTAGTGCTATGTTTTTCCATAAATTCAGACATATCCACTCTAATAAGAGCATCCTCAGAACCAAATACTACATCCGCAATAGTCTTAGCTAACTCAGTTTTACCTACCCCAGTAGGCCCTAAGAACATAAATGAGCCAATTGGTCTATTAGGGTCTTTCAAGCCACTATGAGCACGTCTGATCGCCTTAGAAACAGTAGCAACTGCCTCATCTTGACCTATCACACGTTTATGTAAAGTATTTTCTAAGTCAAGTAACTTCTCACTATCTTTTTTATCAAGCTGATTCAAAGGAATACCAGTCGTTTGAGAAACAACTGAAATAATATTTTCCTCTGTTACTTTTGCATCATAAGAGTGACGATTCTCTTCTTGCTTTTTCACTAGTTTATCCAACTTATCTAGCTCTTTTTGTTCTTGCTCTCTAATACTGACAACCTTATCAAAATTTTGCTCAATAATCGCTTGTTCTTTTTCTTTATAAATAGTAGCTAATTTATCTTGTTGTACAACAATTGGAGATGGTTTTTGTGAATGCTCTAATCTAAGCTTAGCTGCTGCTTCATCCATTAAATCAATTGCTTTATCTGGCAATTGACGATCACTAATATATCGCACTGATAACCTAGCTGCTGCTTCAATAGCTTCGTCAGTTATGGCTACACCGTGATGTGTTTCATATTGTGATTTCAATCCCTCTAAAATCTGAATTGTTTCTTCTTCAGTAGGTTCATCTACTAAAATTTTAGCAAAGCGACGCTCTAGAGCAGAATCTTTTTCAATGTATTTTTGATACTCATCAAGTGTTGTCGCACCAATTGTTTGTAATTCACCACGAGCTAAGGCAGGTTTTAAAATATTCGAAGCATCAATGGCCCCTTCTGCCCCTCCAGCTCCAATTAAAGTATGTAATTCATCAATAAATAAAATTACTTCACCATCTTGATAAATTTCATCGATCAAGCGCTTCATACGGTCCTCAAATTCACCACGATATTTAGTCCCAGCGACTACTGAACCCATATCAAGCATCATTAAACGCTTGTTAATCATATCTTTAGGAACTTTACCATCAACTATACGTTGAGCTAATCCTTCAGCAATAGCTGTTTTACCAACACCAGGTTCCCCAACTAGAACAGGATTATTTTTTGTTCTACGACTTAGTATTTGAACAAGGCGTTGAACTTCTATATCACGACCAATTAAAGGATCTAATTTCTTCTCCCTAGCCCTCGCTGTCAAATCCCTAGCTAATGAGTCAAGAGTTGGCGTACTACCATTGGGCCCATGGGGTACTGATATACTCTTTTTCTTCCCATTCTTATTCTGATCAATAGCCCCTATTCGCTCATAAATAGTCTGTCTCACTTCTGTCAATTCCACACCAAAATTGGTTAAAATTCTAGCAGCTAAAATATCTTCTTCTTTAACAAGTCCTAAAAGAATATGCTCTGTACCAATACTTGGAGCTTTACTACGCATTGCCTCTTCCTTAGCAAAAGCTAACACATCTTTTGCACGAGGAGAGTATGGTAAAAGAACACCTTTTTTAACTTTATAATCACCATACTGAGAAGTTAACTCAATTTCGTCTCTAACATCTTCTATATCAATAGGAAGTTGTCTTAGAACTTTACCACCTATTCCTTTACTTTCCATCATTAAGCCAATAAGTAAATGCTCTGTACCAACTGATGCTTGTTTAAAAAACTTAGCACTTTCTTGAGCATAATCCAATACTTTCTCCGCTCTTTTTGTAAATAATTCAGCCATGTTTTCTCAACTCCTATTCTTCATAACCTAATCTTTCCAATAAATCAGACATTAAGCTAGCTCTTAATATCTGTTCTTCAACTGATCTACTTACACCATTTAATTTTAAAACAGTATTAAGTAAATCACGCTCACGTTTTGTTATAAATTCACTGTGGTATAAACCATCTAGAATAGCAATACCTTCACTCTCACTCAACTTAGTACCAATTACCTGAGACACATTCTGAAAACTATGATGGTGATTAAATAAATTGACTTTCACAATTCTAATATAACCACCACCACCACGCTTACTTTCAACTTTATATCCTTTAGGAACTGTAAAACGTGTGTTAATAACATAATTAATTTGAGATGGTACACAATTAAAATGTTCTGCTATTTCAGATCGTCGAATTTCAATAACATCTTCTTGTTCTAATAGCTCTTTTAAATACTGCTCGATAATATCAGACATGTTTTTATTACTCATTCAGGATATACACCACCTTTAGACCTGAACTTATTGACTAAGTCTGACCTTTATTATACAAAAAAGTCGACACAATGACAATTTTTTGACCTATCTTAACCAATAAATTAAAAAAATACCGTAACTAGTATCTAAATCTATAGAAAAATAAAAAAAGCCAAGGAATGAATAATCATCCTTGGCTAACAAGTGACCCGTACTGGGCTCGAACCAGTGACCCTCTGATTAAAAGTCAGATGCTCTACCAACTGAGCTAACGAGTCATAAAAAAATGGAGGTTAACGGGATCGAACCGCTGACCCCCTGCTTGTAAGGCAGGTGCTCTCCCAGCTGAGCTAAACCTCCGTGTGATACAAAGCGTAGCAGCGTCCTACCCTCACAAGGGGAAACCCCTCACTACTCTCGGCGCTAAAAAGCTTAACTTCTGTGTTCGGCATGGTTACAGGTGTATCCTTTTTGCCATCACCACTACACTTTTGTATCTATATGAGTGATTATTCACTCAAAACTGGATTTGAAATTAGACAACATATAATCGTCCACCGCTTATGTGGTTAAGTCCTCGACCGATTAGTACTAGTCCGCTCCATGCATCACTGCGCTTCCACTTCTAGCCTATCTACCTGATAATCTTTCAGGGGTCTTACTTCCTTAAAGGAATGGGAAATCTAATCTTGAGGGGGGCTTCACGCTTAGATGCTTTCAGCGTTTATCCCGTCCATACATAGCTACCCAGCAATGCCCTTGGCAGAACAACTGGTACACCAGAGGTATGTCCATCCCGGTCCTCTCGTACTAAGGACAGCTCCTCTCAAATTTCCAACGCCCGCGACGGATAGGGACCGAACTGTCTCACGACGTTCTGAACCCAGCTCGCGTGCCGCTTTAATGGGCGAACAGCCCAACCCTTGGGACCGACTACAGCCCCAGGATGCGACGAGCCGACATCGAGGTGCCAAACCTCCCCGTCGATGTGAACTCTTGGGGGAGATAAGCCTGTTATCCCCAGGGTAGCTTTTATCCGTTGAGCGATGGCCCTTCCATGCGGAACCACCGGATCACTAAGCCCGACTTTCGTCCCTGCTCGAGTTGTAACTCTCGCAGTCAAGCTCCCTTTTGCCTTTACACTCTACGAATGATTTCCAACCATTCTGAGGGAACCTTTGGGCGCCTCCGTTACTTTTTAGGAGGCGACCGCCCCAGTCAAACTGTCCATCTGACACTGTCTCCCATCACGATTAGTGATGCGGGTTAGAATGGTCATAACACAAGGGTAGTATCCCACCAGCGCCTCTCTCGAAACTAGCGTCCCGAGTTCTACGGCTCCTACCTATCCTGTACATGTGTCACAAACATTCAATATCAAACTACAGTAAAGCTCCATGGGGTCTTTCCGTCCTGTCGCGGGTAACCTGCATCTTCACAGGTACTAAAATTTCACCGAGTCTCTCGTTGAGACAGTGCCCAAATCGTTACGCCTTTCGTGCGGGTCGGAACTTACCCGACAAGGAATTTCGCTACCTTAGGACCGTTATAGTTACGGCCGCCGTTTACTGGGGCTTCAATTCTTAGCTTCGCAAATAAATGCTAACCAATCCTCTTAACCTTCCAGCACCGGGCAGGCGTCAGCCCCTATACGTCATCTTTCGATTTTGCAGAGACCTGTGTTTTTGATAAACAGTCGCTTGGGCCTATTCACTGCGGCTGAACTTGCGTTCAGCACCCCTTCTCCCGAAGTTACGGGGTCATTTTGCCGAGTTCCTTAACGAGAGTTCTCTCGCTCACCTTAGGATTCTCTCCTCGACTACCTGTGTCGGTTTGCGGTACGGGTCGTTTGCTTCTAACTAGAAGATTTTCTTGGCAGTGTGATATTAGAACTTCGGTACTTTATTTCCCTACACATCACAACTCATCCTTAAAGGAGTAAGCATTTGACTCACTCCAAGACTTGTTGCTTGTACGCACATATCCAACAGTGCGCTTCTGTAACCTCCTGCGTCCCTCCATTGTTCAAACAAAACAAACGAGTACAGGAATCTCAACCTGTTGTCCATCGCCTACGCCTTTCGGCCTCGGCTTAGGTCCCGACTAACCCTGGGAGGACGAGCCTTCCCCAGGAAACCTTAGTCATTCGGTGGACAGGATTCTCACCTGTCTTTCGCTACTCATACCGGCATTCTCACTTCTAAGCGCTCCACCAGTCCTCACGATCTGACTTCTGCGCGCTTAGAACGCTCTCCTACCATAGAACCAAAAGGTTCTATCCACAGCTTCGGTAATATGTTTAGCCCCGGTACATTTTCGGCGCAAGGGCACTCGACTAGTGAGCTATTACGCACTCTTTAAATGGTGGCTGCTTCTAAGCCAACATCCTAGTTGTTTGTGCACCCTCACATCCTTTTCCACTTAACATATATTTGGGGACCTTAGCTGGTGGTCTGGGCTGTTTCCCTTTCGACAATGGATCTTATCACTCACTGTCTGACTCCCGGACATAAATGAATGGCATTCGGAGTTTATCTGAATTCGGTAACCCAAGACGGGCCCCTAGTCCAAACAGTGCTCTACCTCCATCATTCTTAATTCCGAGGCTAGCCCTAAAGCTATTTCGGAGAGAACCAGCTATCTCCAAGTTCGATTGGAATTTCTCCGCTACCCACACCTCATCCCCGCACTTTTCAACGTACGTGGGTTCGGTCCTCCAGTGCGTTTTACCACACCTTCAACCTGGACATGGGTAGGTCACATGGTTTCGGGTCTACGACAACATACTCATTCGCCCTATTCAGACTCGCTTTCGCTACGGCTCCACTTCTTCAGTTTAACCTCGCATGCTATCGTAACTCGCCGGTTCATTCTGCAAAAGGCACGCCATCACCCATTAACGGGCTTTGACTTCTTGTAGGCACACGGTTTCAGGTTCTATTTCACTCCCCTTCCGGGGTGCTTTTCACCTTTCCCTCACGGTACTGGTTCACTATCGGTCACTAGAGAGTATTTAGCCTTGGGAGATGGTCCTCCCGGATTCCGACGGAATTTCTCGTGTTCCGCCGTACTCAGGATACTCATAGGTGCATTGAAAGTTTCGCCTACGGGGCTTTTACCCTCTTCGGCTGACCTTTCCAGGTCACTTCGACTACTTTCAACAACTACCATGTTTGAGTCCTACAACCCCAACAAGCAAGCTTGTTGGTTTGGGCTTCTTCCGTTTCGCTCGCCGCTACTAAGGAAATCGATTTTTCTTTCTCTTCCTGCAGGTACTTAGATGTTTCAGTTCTCTGCGTCTACCTTCCAGTGGCTATGTATTCACCACTGGATAACATCCTACAAAAGATGCTGGGTTCCCCCATTCGGAAATCTCCGGATCATAGCTTACTTACAGCTCTCCGAAGCGTATCGGCGTTAGTCCCGTCCTTCATCGGCTTCTAGTGCCAAGGCATCCACCGTGCGCCCTTATTCACTTAACCTTTTCTAACCTTACGGTTAGCTACTAATTTTTCGTTAACCAATAATTAGCGATAATTATTGACTAACACATTTCACAGTTCTTTATTAAGAAACTGATCAACGCGGTGTTCTCGGTTTATATTGATATCTAACTTCAATTATCCAGTTTTCAATGAACAAATACTTTTGAGAGTAAATCTCTCAAAACTGAACAAAGATAAGACGTAATGTGTTTTCCGTAATATTCCTTAGAAAGGAGGTGATCCAGCCGCACCTTCCGATACGGCTACCTTGTTACGACTTCACCCCAATCATCTGTCCCACCTTAGGCGGCTGGCTCCATAAAGGTTACCTCACCGACTTTGGGTGTTACAAACTCTCGTGGTGTGACGGGCGGTGTGTACAAGGCCCGGGAACGTATTCACCGTGGCATGCTGATCCACGATTACTAGCGATTCCGGCTTCATGTAGGCGAGTTGCAGCCTACAATCCGAACTGAGAACAGCTTTAAGAGATTAGCTAAACCTCGCGGTCTTGCGACTCATTGTACTGTCCATTGTAGCACGTGTGTAGCCCAGGTCATAAGGGGCATGATGATTTGACGTCATCCCCACCTTCCTCCGGTTTGTCACCGGCAGTCTTACTAGAGTGCCCAACTTAATGATGGCAACTAACAATAAGGGTTGCGCTCGTTGCGGGACTTAACCCAACATCTCACGACACGAGCTGACGACAACCATGCACCACCTGTCACTTTGTCCCCGAAGGGAAAGCTCTATCTCTAGAGTGGTCAAAGGATGTCAAGACCTGGTAAGGTTCTTCGCGTTGCTTCGAATTAAACCACATGCTCCACCGCTTGTGCGGGCCCCCGTCAATTCCTTTGAGTTTCAGCCTTGCGGCCGTACTCCCCAGGCGGAGTGCTTAATGCGTTAACTACAGCACTGAAGGGCGGAAACCCTCCAACACTTAGCACTCATCGTTTACGGCGTGGACTACCAGGGTATCTAATCCTGTTTGCTCCCCACGCTTTCGAGCCTCAGCGTCAGTTACAGACCAGAGAGTCGCCTTCGCCACTGGTGTTCCTCCATATATCTACGCATTTCACCGCTACACATGGAATTCCACTCTCCTCTTCTGCACTCAAGTCTTCCAGTTTCCAATGACCTTCCTCGGTTGAGCCGAGGGCTTTCACATCAGACTTAAAAGACCGCCTGCGCTCGCTTTACGCCCAATAAATCCGGACAACGCTTGCCACCTACGTATTACCGCGGCTGCTGGCACGTAGTTAGCCGTGGCTTTCTGGTTAGATACCGTCAAGGTGATAGCAGTTACTCTATCACTTGTTCTTCTCTAACAACAGAGTTTTACGATCCGAAAACCTTCTTCACTCACGCGGCGTTGCTCGGTCAGACTTTCGTCCATTGCCGAAGATTCCCTACTGCTGCCTCCCGTAGGAGTCTGGGCCGTGTCTCAGTCCCAGTGTGGCCGATCACCCTCTCAGGTCGGCTATGCATCATGGTCTTGGTGGGCCATTACCCCACCAACTAACTAATGCACCGCGGGCCCATCCATCAGTGACACTTAAAAGCGTCTTTCATCTTCTCTCCATGTGAAGAAAAGAATTATGCGGTATTAGCACCTGTTTCCAAGTGTTATCCCCCTCTGATGGGCAGGTTGCCCACGTGTTACTCACCCGTCCGCCACTCACTTCTCTTCCCGGTGGAGCAAGCTCCGGTGGGAAGATAAGTTCGTTCGACTTGCATGTATTAGGCACGCCGCCAGCGTTCGTCCTGAGCCAGGATCAAACTCTCAATAAAAGTTGATTAACATCCTAAGATGTTTAGCTCATTTGTTTTAAAAATTGCTAGCGAATTTATTCACTAAATATGGTTTGTTTTTACTAATAAAAACACCCTACACATTTGGTTCGTCTTACTTTGTTCAGTTTTCAAAGATCTAATCTTGTTGCATCAGCAACTTTTATATAATACCAAGTTTCTGATGTTTTGTCAACGGTTTTAAAAAATAATATCGAAAAATTTTTTTCGAAATCGGGAAGACAGGATTCGAACCTGCGACCCCTTGGTCCCAAACCAAGTGCTCTACCAAGCTGAGCTACTTCCCGTATGTTTCTAACGCGCCCAAGAGGAGTCGAACCCCTAACCTTCTGATCCGTAGTCAGACACTCTATCCAATTGAGCTATGGGCGCTAAAATAATGCCGAGGACCGGAATCGAACCGATACGGAGATCACTCTCCGCAGGATTTTAAGTCCTGTGCGTCTGCCAGTTCCACCACCCCGGCTAGAAACTTTTTTAAACGCAAATAGCGCGGCGACGTCCTACCCTCACAAGGGGAAACCCCTCACTACTCTCGGCGCTAAGAAGCTTAACTTCTGTGTTCGGCATGGTTACAGGTGTATCCTTCTTGCCTTCGTCACCACACTTACGTGCGTTTTATTTAATTTTTGAGTGATTATTCACTCAAAACTGGATTTGAAATTAGACAACATATAATCGTCCACCGCTTATGTGGTTAAGTCCTCGACCGATTAGTACTAGTCCGCTCCATGCATCACTGCGCTTCCACTTCTAGCCTATCTACCTGATAATCTTTCAGGGGTCTTACTTCCTTAAAGGAATGGGAAATCTAATCTTGAGGGGGGCTTCACGCTTAGATGCTTTCAGCGTTTATCCCGTCCATACATAGCTACCCAGCAATGCCCTTGGCAGAACAACTGGTACACCAGAGGTATGTCCATCCCGGTCCTCTCGTACTAAGGACAGCTCCTCTCAAATTTCCAACGCCCGCGACGGATAGGGACCGAACTGTCTCACGACGTTCTGAACCCAGCTCGCGTGCCGCTTTAATGGGCGAACAGCCCAACCCTTGGGACCGACTACAGCCCCAGGATGCGACGAGCCGACATCGAGGTGCCAAACCTCCCCGTCGATGTGAACTCTTGGGGGAGATAAGCCTGTTATCCCCAGGGTAGCTTTTATCCGTTGAGCGATGGCCCTTCCATGCGGAACCACCGGATCACTAAGCCCGACTTTCGTCCCTGCTCGAGTTGTAACTCTCGCAGTCAAGCTCCCTTTTGCCTTTACACTCTACGAATGATTTCCAACCATTCTGAGGGAACCTTTGGGCGCCTCCGTTACTTTTTAGGAGGCGACCGCCCCAGTCAAACTGTCCATCTGACACTGTCTCCCATCACGATTAGTGATGCGGGTTAGAATGGTCATAACACAAGGGTAGTATCCCACCAGCGCCTCTCTCGAAACTAGCGTCCCGAGTTCTACGGCTCCTACCTATCCTGTACATGTGTCACAAACATTCAATATCAAACTACAGTAAAGCTCCATGGGGTCTTTCCGTCCTGTCGCGGGTAACCTGCATCTTCACAGGTACTAAAATTTCACCGAGTCTCTCGTTGAGACAGTGCCCAAATCGTTACGCCTTTCGTGCGGGTCGGAACTTACCCGACAAGGAATTTCGCTACCTTAGGACCGTTATAGTTACGGCCGCCGTTTACTGGGGCTTCAATTCTTAGCTTCGCAAATAAATGCTAACCAATCCTCTTAACCTTCCAGCACCGGGCAGGCGTCAGCCCCTATACGTCATCTTTCGATTTTGCAGAGACCTGTGTTTTTGATAAACAGTCGCTTGGGCCTATTCACTGCGGCTGAACTTGCGTTCAGCACCCCTTCTCCGAAGTTACGGGGTCATTTTGCCGAGTTCCTTAACGAGAGTTCTCTCGCTCACCTTAGGATTCTCTCCTCGACTACCTGTGTCGGTTTGCGGTACGGGTCGTTTGCTTCTAACTAGAAGATTTTCTTGGCAGTGTGATATTAGAACTTCGGTACTTTATTTCCCTACACATCACAACTCATCCTTAAAGGAGTAAGCATTTGACTCACTCCAAGACTTGTTGCTTGTACGCACATATCCAACAGTGCGCTTCTGTAACCTCCTGCGTCCCTCCATTGTTCAAACAAAACAAACGAGTACAGGAATCTCAACCTGTTGTCCATCGCCTACGCCTTTCGGCCTCGGCTTAGGTCCCGACTAACCCTGGGAGGACGAGCCTTCCCCAGGAAACCTTAGTCATTCGGTGGACAGGATTCTCACCTGTCTTTCGCTACTCATACCGGCATTCTCACTTCTAAGCGCTCCACCAGTCCTCACGATCTGACTTCTGCGCGCTTAGAACGCTCTCCTACCATAGAACCAAAAGGTTCTATCCACAGCTTCGGTAATATGTTTAGCCCCGGTACATTTTCGGCGCAAGGGCACTCGACTAGTGAGCTATTACGCACTCTTTAAATGGTGGCTGCTTCTAAGCCAACATCCTAGTTGTTTGTGCACCCTCACATCCTTTTCCACTTAACATATATTTGGGGACCTTAGCTGGTGGTCTGGGCTGTTTCCCTTTCGACAATGGATCTTATCACTCACTGTCTGACTCCCGGACATAAATGAATGGCATTCGGAGTTTATCTGAATTCGGTAACCCAAGACGGGCCCCTAGTCCAAACAGTGCTCTACCTCCATCATTCTTAATTCCGAGGCTAGCCCTAAAGCTATTTCGGAGAGAACCAGCTATCTCCAAGTTCGATTGGAATTTCTCCGCTACCCACACCTCATCCCCGCACTTTTCAACGTACGTGGGTTCGGTCCTCCAGTGCGTTTTACCACACCTTCAACCTGGACATGGGTAGGTCACATGGTTTCGGGTCTACGACAACATACTCATTCGCCCTATTCAGACTCGCTTTCGCTACGGCTCCACTTCTTCAGTTTAACCTCGCATGCTATCGTAACTCGCCGGTTCATTCTGCAAAAGGCACGCCATCACCCATTAACGGGCTTTGACTTCTTGTAGGCACACGGTTTCAGGTTCTATTTCACTCCCCTTCCGGGGTGCTTTTCACCTTTCCCTCACGGTACTGGTTCACTATCGGTCACTAGAGAGTATTTAGCCTTGGGAGATGGTCCTCCCGGATTCCGACGGAATCTCTCGTGTTCCGCCGTACTCAGGATACTCATAGGTGCATTGAAAGTTTCGCCTACGGGGCTTTTACCCTCTTCGGCTGACCTTTCCAGGTCACTTCGACTACTTTCAACAACTACCATGTTTGAGTCCTACAACCCCAACAAGCAAGCTTGTTGGTTTGGGCTTCTTCCGTTTCGCTCGCCGCTACTAAGGAAATCGATTTTTCTTTCTCTTCCTGCAGGTACTTAGATGTTTCAGTTCTCTGCGTCTACCTTCCAGTGGCTATGTATTCACCACTGGATAACATCCTACAAAAGATGCTGGGTTCCCCCATTCGGAAATCTCCGGATCATAGCTTACTTACAGCTCTCCGAAGCGTATCGGCGTTAGTCCCGTCCTTCATCGGCTTCTAGTGCCAAGGCATCCACCGTGCGCCCTTATTCACTTAACCTTTTCTAACCTTACGGTTAGCTACTAATTTTTCGTTAACCAATAATTAGCGATAATTATTGACTAACACATTTCACAGTTCTTTATTAAGAAACTGATCAACGCGGTGTTCTCGGTTTATATTGATATCTAACTTCAATTATCCAGTTTTCAATGAACAAATACTTTTGAGAGTAAATCTCTCAAAACTGAACAAAGATAAGACGTAATGTGTTTTCCGTAATATTCCTTAGAAAGGAGGTGATCCAGCCGCACCTTCCGATACGGCTACCTTGTTACGACTTCACCCCAATCATCTGTCCCACCTTAGGCGGCTGGCTCCATAAAGGTTACCTCACCGACTTTGGGTGTTACAAACTCTCGTGGTGTGACGGGCGGTGTGTACAAGGCCCGGGAACGTATTCACCGTGGCATGCTGATCCACGATTACTAGCGATTCCGGCTTCATGTAGGCGAGTTGCAGCCTACAATCCGAACTGAGAACAGCTTTAAGAGATTAGCTAAACCTCGCGGTCTTGCGACTCATTGTACTGTCCATTGTAGCACGTGTGTAGCCCAGGTCATAAGGGGCATGATGATTTGACGTCATCCCCACCTTCCTCCGGTTTGTCACCGGCAGTCTTACTAGAGTGCCCAACTTAATGATGGCAACTAACAATAAGGGTTGCGCTCGTTGCGGGACTTAACCCAACATCTCACGACACGAGCTGACGACAACCATGCACCACCTGTCACTTTGTCCCCGAAGGGAAAGCTCTATCTCTAGAGTGGTCAAAGGATGTCAAGACCTGGTAAGGTTCTTCGCGTTGCTTCGAATTAAACCACATGCTCCACCGCTTGTGCGGGCCCCCGTCAATTCCTTTGAGTTTCAGCCTTGCGGCCGTACTCCCCAGGCGGAGTGCTTAATGCGTTAACTACAGCACTGAAGGGCGGAAACCCTCCAACACTTAGCACTCATCGTTTACGGCGTGGACTACCAGGGTATCTAATCCTGTTTGCTCCCCACGCTTTCGAGCCTCAGCGTCAGTTACAGACCAGAGAGTCGCCTTCGCCACTGGTGTTCCTCCATATATCTACGCATTTCACCGCTACACATGGAATTCCACTCTCCTCTTCTGCACTCAAGTCTTCCAGTTTCCAATGACCTTCCTCGGTTGAGCCGAGGGCTTTCACATCAGACTTAAAAGACCGCCTGCGCTCGCTTTACGCCCAATAAATCCGGACAACGCTTGCCACCTACGTATTACCGCGGCTGCTGGCACGTAGTTAGCCGTGGCTTTCTGGTTAGATACCGTCAAGGTGATAGCAGTTACTCTATCACTTGTTCTTCTCTAACAACAGAGTTTTACGATCCGAAAACCTTCTTCACTCACGCGGCGTTGCTCGGTCAGACTTTCGTCCATTGCCGAAGATTCCCTACTGCTGCCTCCCGTAGGAGTCTGGGCCGTGTCTCAGTCCCAGTGTGGCCGATCACCCTCTCAGGTCGGCTATGCATCATGGTCTTGGTGGGCCATTACCCCACCAACTAACTAATGCACCGCGGGCCCATCCATCAGTGACACTTAAAAGCGTCTTTCATCTTCTCTCCATGTGAAGAAAAGAATTATGCGGTATTAGCACCTGTTTCCAAGTGTTATCCCCCTCTGATGGGCAGGTTGCCCACGTGTTACTCACCCGTCCGCCACTCACTTCTCTTCCCGGTGGAGCAAGCTCCGGTGGGCAGATAAGTTCGTTCGACTTGCATGTATTAGGCACGCCGCCAGCGTTCGTCCTGAGCCAGGATCAAACTCTCAATAAAAGTTGATTAACATCCTAAGATGTTTAGCTCATTTGTTTTAAAAATTGCTAGCGAATTTATTCACTAAATATGGTTTGTTTTTACTAATAAAAACACCCTACACATTTGGTTCATCTTACTTTGTTCAGTTTTCAAAGATCTAATCTTGTTGCATCAGCAACTTTTATATAATACCAAGTTTCTGACGTTTTGTCAACAGTTATTTGAAAGTTTTTTTCATAGTATACTAAGTCTATGTAAAAAGTTTTTTCAAAATCACCTATTTCAAACAGCTATATTAACTTAATAATTCGTCTGTTTGTCTTAAGGACATGTATAAATATAACAGGATATATCTATTTCGTCAAACCTTTTTTTCAACCGGTTTTCATGCCTTTTTCATATTGTTTTCGTCATTTAAGTTCGCTTTTTGTACAGTTTTTTTTAGACACGCCTGAAAATCATGATATTTTTCCGAATTAAACGAACTAAGCAACTAATTACTCCTAAAAAAATAAAAAAAAATGAAGAAAAAATCTTCATTTTTTTATCTCATAGTTGGGAAAAGTAAGACATCTCTTATTGTTTGAGAGTTTGTTAGTAGCATAACTAAACGGTCAATCCCTATTCCAAGTCCACCTGTTGGAGGCATACCATACTCTAGCGCTTCAATAAAGTCCTCATCTATGTCATGAGCTTCATCATTTCCTAAATCTTTTTCTTTCATTTGTGACTCAAATCTTTCACGTTGATCAATCGGGTCATTTAATTCTGTAAAAGCATTGCCGTATTCATTACCTACAATAAACACTTCAAAGCGATCTGTAAATCTTGGGTCTTTAGCATTTTTCTTAGCTAATGGTGAGATTGATACTGGATGACCATAAATGAAAGTCGGTTGAATTAATGTTTCTTCAACAAACATTTCAAAGAACTCATTAATCACATGACCGTAATCCATATGATCTTCAATTGGTACATTATGCTCTTTAGCAATGACTCTTGCTTCTTCATCAGTTGTTACATTCCAGAAATCTACACCTGATACTTCTTTAATCGCGTCAACCATATGAATTCTCTTCCATGGGCCTTCTAAGTTAACATCATACTCGCCATATTTAATCTGTTGTGTACCAAGTACACGCTCAGCTACAGTTGTGATGATACCTTCTGTTAAATTCATAATATCTTCATAGTCAGTGTAAGCAGTATACACTTCTAACATAGTGAACTCCGGGTTATGAGTAGCATCTATTCCTTCATTACGGAACACACGACCAATTTCATAAACTTTTTCCATGCCACCTACAATTAAACGTTTCAAATGTAGCTCTAGAGCAATACGTAAATATAAATCAATATCTAAAGCATTGTGGTGTGTGATAAACGGACGGGCTGCTGCTCCTCCTGCCATGTTATGTAGAGTTGGTGTTTCCACTTCCAAATAACCATGCTCATTTAAGTAATTGCGGACTTCTCGGATAATTTCACTACGTTTAACAAACTTATCAAAACTATCACGATTACTTACTAAATCTAAATAACGCTGACGGTATTTTTGTTCCACATTGGTTAAACCATGATATTTATCTGGTAGTGGGCGTAAGGCTTTTGTTAAGAATGTTAACTGTGTTGGTTTAATAGTAATCTCACCAACATTTGTTTTCATTACCTCACCAGTTACCCCGATAAAGTCACCTAAATCAGCTTGCTCAAACAAAGCGTACTCCTCATCACCAATCGCATCTTTACGAACGTATATTTGTACTTGTCCTTCTCTATCTTGTAAATGAGCAAAGCCAACTTTACCTTTACCACGCTTTGTCATCATACGACCAGCAATAGTAACAATAACCTTCATCTCTTGTAGCTCTTCTTTAGTTTTATCATTGTATAATTCATGTAACTCTTTTGAATTAGTTGTACGCTCAAAACGCGTGCCAAATGGATCCATTCCAGCAGCTTGTAATTCTGCCATTTTCTCTCTTCTGACAATTAGTTGATCATTCATCTCTTGATGATCGATTTTATCTTTAGACACTTAACTTCCTCCTATTAACTATTAATTATTCTACTCACCTTTATAATGCCATAAAACACAAAAAAAAGGCAAGTCCATTTGCCTTTTCTTTCTATAAATTAACCAACTAAACCTTTTGCTTTTAAGTTAGCCACATACTCATCTAAAATAAGGTTCATCTCACTTTGAGTTTGAGCTTTGTTAATCGCAACTTTAGTCTTAGCTGCTCTTGGTGCTCCTTTTAAATAATAAGCAGCATGTTGACGAAATTCTAAGCAAGCTATCTTTTCACCCTTTAATTTAACTAAACGGTCTAAATGTAATTTTGCTGTGTCAATTTTCACCTCTGGACTAGGTTCATCCACCAGTTCCCCTGTCTCTAGATAATGCTTCGTTCTATAAATCATCCACGGGTTACCTAGAGCAGCTCGTCCAATCATGACCCCGTCACACCCAACGTAATCTAGCATGCGTTTTGCATCCTCAGGGGTTTTCACATCGCCATTACCCATAAATGGAATAGTTAGTGCCTGGTTAACTTGTCTTAAAACATCCCAATCAGCTTTTCCTTCATACATTTGCATTCTTGTTCTACCATGCATCGCCACCGCACTAGCTCCTGCACTTTCTGCAGCTAAAGCATTTTCAACAGCATAAACATGATCTGCATCCCAACCAATACGTTGTTTTACAGTAATAGGTTTTTTAACAGCACTAGAGACAGCAGCAACGATGTCATAAACTTTATTGGGGTCAAGAAGCCATCTAGCACCAGCTTCAGCTTTAATTATTTTATTAACTGGACATCCCATATTAATATCAATAATATCAGCTGTCGTATTTTCTTCTACAAATTTAGCAGCCTCAACTAAAATATCTATGTCACTACCAAATATTTGCAAACTTAACGGGTGCTCACCTTCTTCAATATGCAACATATCTAATGTCTTTTTATTACGCTGCTTAATACCTTTGTCACTAATCATCTCGCACACTACAAGTCCTGCACCAAATTCTTTGACTGTCATACGAAAAGCTGAGTTACTGATACCAGCCATAGGAGCTACAACAACACGATTGGAAACCTCAACGTCACCTATTTTCCACATGTCACCAGCCTCCTAGCTAATTGCTTCATCTCTTAAGTCTTGTAATTCTTCTGGTGTATAGAAATATTTTTCTCCGCAGAAATGACAAACAGCTTCAGCACCTTCATCTTCTTCAATCATTTGAGTCAACTCATCTACACCTAATGTCATCATCGCTGCAGAGAAACGTTCTTTCGAACAATTACAGTAAAACTCTACTGGCATCGTTTCTAAAATCTCTACATTTTCTTTACCTAATAGACGATATAGAATCTCTTCTGGTGTTTCACCTTTATCTAATAAATTAGATACTTGAGGAATTTGGGCCAAACGTGTTTCAATTTCAACAAGTGTTTCTTCTGAAGCATTAGGCATCACTTGAATCATAAATCCACCAGCTGCTTTTACCGCATCATTGTTTTCATTATCGACTAATACACTTAAACCAACAGCTGAAGGTACTTGTTCAGAATTAGCTAAGTAATAGGTAAAATCTTCTGCCAATTCACCTGAAACTAAAGGTACTTGTCCTGTAAATGGCTCTCTTAAACCTAAGTCTTTCACAACACTTAAAGTACCATTTAATCCCACTGCTCCACTGACATCAATTTTGCCTTTTTCATTAGCAGGTAAGTTAACTTGAGGGTTTTGAATGTACCCTTTAACATGGCCCTTAGCATCAGCATCTGCTACAATCGCCCCAACTGGTCCATCTCCTTGAATTTTAACCGTTAATGTTTCTTCATTTTTGTGCATTGAGCCAAGCATTAAAGCCCCTGTTAATGTACGACCTAGAGCTGCTGTTGAAGCTCGCCATGTATCGTGTCTTTCTTGTGCTTCCCTAACAATACCTGTTGTACGTGTCGCCATAGCACGAATTTCACCATTAAAACATAATGCTTTTACTAAATAATCTGTATTTTTCGTCATCTATTTTTCGCCTACCTTTATTATTTTTTCCAATAGAAAAGTGGGTATACTTTTCGTATATCCCACTTATCATAACGTATTTAATTAAATCTTAACACTATTTTTGCTCAGAATTATCTTCTTGAACTTCTTTTTCGTCCTCTTTAATCGCTTCATCAATTTCTTTATCTTCTTCTTTATAAAACTCTTTAGCATGCTCTTCGTCTTCTTTTTCAGAGTGTTCTCTCTCAGCATCTTTACGAGCTAATTCTTTTTTCACTTCTTCAAAAGAGCCATCTTTCTCACTTGGATACTCATCTGGATTATCTGTCTCAGGCATTTTACCTTCTTCAAATAATGATTTGATTTGTTTGGCATCTAATGTTTCATATTTAAGCAATGAATCAGCAATCAATTTATGTTGATCACGGTGAGCTTCAATAATCTCAACAGCTCTTTCATGAGCACGAACTAAGATATTACGAACTTCCTCATCAATTTGATAAGCTACTTGATCAGAAAATGGTTTAGACTGTCCATAATCACGACCAACAAAGACTTGATGGTTCCCTTCATATTGAACAGGACCTAAGGCATCACTCATTCCGTACTCTGTTACCATTGAACGAGCTAAGCGAGTAGCTTGTTCAAAGTCATTGCTTGCTCCAGTTGATTTTTCACCAAAGATAATCTCTTCAGCAACACGTCCACCTAAAAGACCAACAATTTGTTCAAACATTTCATTTTGAGTCATTAAGAAACGATCTTCTCTAGGTAGGGCAATCATATACCCTCCGGCACGTCCACGAGGAATAATCGTTACTTTATGGACAATACGTGCATCACTTAATACTAAACCACAAATCGTATGACCTGCTTCATGATAAGCAACGATGTCACGTTCTTTTTTACTAATTGCACGGTCTTTTTTAGCAGGACCGGCAATCACTCTATCTTGAGCTTCATCAATATCTGATGCATCAATTTTCTTTTTATTTCGTCTAGCAGCAACAAGCGCTGCTTCATTTAAGACGTTTTCAAGGTCAGCACCGGCAAAACCTGGTGTTTGTTGAGCGACAACTTTTAAATCAACATCATGCGCTAATGGTTTATTACGAGCATGGACACGTAAAATTTGTTCACGACCTTTAACATCTGGCACACCAACTAATACTTGTCTGTCAAAACGACCTGGACGAAGTAGAGCAGGATCTAAAACATCAGAACGGTTTGTTGCGGCAATCACGATAACACCCTCGTTACCACCAAAACCATCCATCTCAACAAGTAACTGGTTTAAAGTTTGTTCACGCTCATCGTGTCCACCACCCATACCAGCACCACGCTGACGACCAACTGCATCAATCTCATCAATAAAGATAATCGCTGGAGCAGACTTTTTAGCTGTTTCAAACAAGTCACGTACACGACTTGCCCCAACACCTACAAACATCTCTACAAAATCAGAACCTGAAATTGAGTAGAACGGTACACCTGCTTCACCTGCAACAGCTTTAGCAAGTAATGTTTTACCCGTTCCTGGAGGTCCTTCAAGTAAGACACCCGCTGGAATTCTAGCCCCTAACTCCACAAAGCGACGTGGGTCTTTTAAGAATTCTACCACTTCAACTAACTCTTGTTTCTCTTCCTCAGCACCAGCCACATCAGAGAACCTGACAGTGATTGTCTTCTTATCTGCCTCTTTTGTTTTAGATTTTCCAAAGTTCATCACACCACGGCCATTACCACCGCCTTGTCCACCTTGTCCCATCATCATATAAAATAGGAATACCATTAAAATGATTGGTAGGAAACTAAACAATAAGGATACCCAAATACCATTACTCGATTGTTCTTTAACAACAATCTTAGCACCAGAGTCCTTGGCTGCTTCAGTAATTGTGTCAATCGTTGAGTCATTAGGTAACACAGAGGTTGTAAAGCGTTTTGATTTTACTTTTGTTTGACCAAAAACTGGTAATCCACCTGTATCTGTGACTTTTTGATCATCGTGATATTCACCAGTTATCTTATACACACCATTAGATGGTTGCACTGAGAACTCTTTGACTTGTTTTTCTTCTAAGTTTTTATAAAATGTTGAATAGTTTATATTGGGAGACTGGTCACTGCCTTGTCCGAAGAAGAAGTATACGATTGTGATCATTGATAGAAACACAATTATATAATACAGCGAATTACGCATCCCTGAATTCTTTTTATTCATACATGTCCTCCTTCTCTATATTAAATTTTCAAATTAAATCAATGGTAATAACCCATTATAACATTAAGGGTTAAAAAAATTAAGCATTTTCATATATTTCAGGTTTAAGTACACCGATATATGGTAGATTACGGTAATCTTCTGCATAATCTAATCCATAACCAACTACAAATTCGTTCGGTACGTCAAAGCCTACATAATCAGCTGACATGTCTACAACACGACCTTCTGGCTTATCTAACATAGTAACAATTTTAACAGAAGCTGCTTTTCTATGCTTTAACATCTCAACTAAATATTTCAATGTACGTCCACTATCAATAATGTCTTCGACTAATAAAATATGTCGGCCTTCAACGTTTGTACTTAAGTCTTTTAAAATACGAACTTCTCCTGAAGAGACTGTAGCATTTCCATAACTGGACACATCCATAAAGTCCATTTCCATATGAATATCCATAGCACGAACTAAATCAGAAAGAAAAGGTACTGCCCCTTTTAATACACCGACTACTAATGGGTATTTGTCTTTATAATCCTGACTAATTGTATGACCTAAAGCACTCACTCGCTCATGAATCTCTTCTTGTGAATAAAATGTTTTTTCGATATCGTTTTCTAGCATTGGTTTCTCCTTCCAAACTTACTCGTCTTTTTTCTTAAAATAGACAAGCTTATATTGTATTTTATCAGTTTCCCTAGGAATACTCAAATAAGATTTTCGAAAAGGTAACACCCATAAGACATTACTTTTTTCGTCTAGTACAATCCAACTTTCTTGACGCTTTTTCACGGGTATTTTTTCATCAATAAAAAAACGTGATACCTTTTTTGTCTGACCTTGTTGATTATATACGAATTTATCACCATCTTCACGTTTTCTGATCTGAATACGATGGTTTTTTGTATGTTGATACTCTATTTTTTCCTCTATCCAAGTATCATCGAATTCCGGGATTATCATACTCCTCTCATCAAAAAGCCCAATCCACTCTGTTTCTGATAAATAATCACCCTGATTGACTGTCAAAAATATTGGGGTATATAAAAGAGGAAACACCTCTTTTTTCATAATTTTAAATTTTTGATAATTTTTTTCCCCCACCCACTCTTGGCCTAAATCAATCTGCTTAAATGAAGCAAGATTTTTCATTGTCGATAGTAGTAACTCTTTTTTTAAATACCCAATCAAGACTCCTGTTTTATGATGAAATACTTGGCAAACTAAGTCATTTAGTTGGGATTGTAAAGCAGGTGACAATTGATAAAATTCATTTAAATCTATGAGCCACTCCTCATCGCTTTCTTTCACACAAGTTTGATAAACAGGTCTCATTAATTCATCTAAAGCCTCTTTCTGACATAGGGCTTCTTTAGATAAACGAGATAGACCATCACTAAATTGAGGGTTTTCTTCCTCTAGTAAAGGTAAAATAGTGTGTCTTATTCTATTTCTAAAATAAGTGGTCTGCTGATTAGTCACATCTTCCATAAAAGGGATATCATAAGTTTTAGCTAAAGCATAGAGGTTTTGCTTATTTAGATGAAGTAAGGGTCTGATTAATAGACCATCACCAAATTCACGAGTCTCAATAATCCCACCTAAAGATTCTAGCTGACTTCCTTGAATCAGACGCATTAAGATTGTCTCCACATGATCACCTTGGTGATGTGCAGTTAATAACACAGTACTTTTAGTCTCTCTCATAACTTTTTCAAAGAAATTATATCTAAATTCTCTCGCTAAAGCTTCGACTGAATGAGTCAAATTTGGACCATCATGCCACTTTACACCCGTAAAACCTACCCCGTGCTCAGCACAAAATACACGGACAAATACCTCTTCAGCATCTGACTCTCTTCTTAATTGGTGATTTATATGAGCAACTGTGATTCTTGGCCGCTCTTTTTTAGGTAAAGATAATAATATACTTAATAACACCATAGAATCCACTCCACCAGACACACCTATAACAAGACGAGTTTGATGCGTCCAGTTATATTTTTCAAGCCATGATTCGGCTATTTTGTTCATCCTATCACTTCCTTAACTAAAAAATTCAAATAGTTGAGCTGAAAATAAAATAAGAGGCTACCTTTTAGGTCAGCCTCTTATTTTATTTCATTAATTACGACGTCCGCCACGTCCACCGCGTTTACCTTCAGTGCTACGTTTTAGTGTACTTAGTCGATCATCACTATCTTTCAAGAAATTTGTCATCAAATTGTCAAAACTCTCTTTTTTCTGTACAGGTGCTTGTGTTGTACGTGATTGACGATTTCGGTCATTACCACGATTACCTCGGTCAAAACCTTTGTTACCACGATCAGATTGATAATTACTTGATGAGCGTTTGAAGTCTTTGCGGCCACTTTCTTTAGGGCGTTCTTCTTCGTTAACGCGCTTGATTGATAAGCCGATTTTACCATCGTCACCAATACTCATCACTTTAACTTCTGTATCATCCCCAACTTTTAATACATCGTTGATATCTTTAACAAAACTATTTGATACTTCACTAATATGAACTAACCCAGTTTTTCCTTCACCTAAATCAACAAATGCTCCAAAATTAGTGATACCTGAAATTTTACCTGGTAACTTTGCCCCTACTTCGATTGACATAAAAAAATTTTTCCTCCTTGAACCTTTTAAATATATTTTTATTTTTAACTATCTAATTTTTCTTGGTACCATTTAATTCAGGTACACTATACACTTGCTCGTCTTCTTTTGAATAAAAGTACTTCGCACGTGCAATTTTTTCAACATATTCTTTATCATTTAATAAAGTCACTTCATCAGTTAAATCTTTCTTTTGCACCTTAGCGGCTTCAAATTCTTGTTTAACTTCTTGTTTAGTGTCTTGTAATTTCAAAAGATGTTGTCCGTTACGAAATAGGCTAACTCCCATGAATGTGAACAAAGCAAAAGCTACAATAAACATAATCGTTAAGCGACGACGTCTAAAAATAATCTGTTTTTGTTGACGTTTAGTTTTTTCTAAGCCAGACGGTGTCTGTTCTTCGCGATTTTCAATCGCAATAATTTTTTGTTTGTCTTTCATTCCACGATGGACTCCCATTCTTTTTCTATGAACACCATCATTATACCAACTCATTGTGGGCTTGTCTAATACAATTACGGAGTTTCTGCGCTATCAACACGTTTTTCACTCAAGATTTCATATAAATCTTTTGCTTCATCTTTTTTCGTTGTGTCTCTTAGCTCTGTCACTTTTACTTCTAATATTTTATTTCCAAACATAATCGTAATAATATCTCCTGCTTTAACATCAGTTGATGATTTGGCTAGCTTATTATTAACTTGAATACGCCCCTTATCTGCTACTTCTTTTGCCACAGATCTTCTTTTAATAATACGCGACACTTTTAAATATTTATCTAAACGCATAATTATCCCTCTTTCTTATAAAACTTATTTATAATCTTATGTCCAAATGGTAACATATTCCACTCATCTTCGTTAAATATTTTACACTTAATTAGGCAAAGTAAATATAATATAAAACCGATAACAACACCAAGTAAGGTGATCATTAAAGATAATAGACGGTGAGTATCAGTTCTTAGCACGTAACTCACACCAACACGATAAAGCAAGATCCCAAATACCATCACTAGAATACTACCTGTTAATTTCAGTAAAAAGACACGCCCCACTTGTAATTTCTCTTTCCCCCGGTTTAAAAAGTGATGCAAAATAATTAGACAGCCAACTAAACTCAGCAAGGTACTAAAACTTGAACCAACTGTTCCAAAATAAAATGTTAGGACAGGTGTCAACACCATCTTTAATAATAAACCAAATAAAGCAGCTAACAACTGATATTTTACTCTATTTTGACTTTGGTAGATCGTTTGATAAGTTTGAATCATGGAGACTAAAGTAACAGATAAAACAAATAAAGATAGCGTTAAACTTCCTTGATTATCACTAAACAGGGTTGTATTAATAAAAGGCATAAGTAACGACAACCCCACTCCAGCTGCTAAAGCAATGGTTAATGAGACCCTAATATAGGAAGTTACTGTTTGATAATAAGCACTTTTTTCTCTATTTGAAAAATAATGAGTTAATGTTGGCATAAAGGTAGCTGTCATGGAGACTGCTACGACTAAACCAAGTTGAACTAAGGGTTGGCCTCTATCAAATACCCCTTTAGCAATTTTTGCTGCCAAATCTGGCATGCCTTGATAAACTAAATATTTTTTGACAGTAAATGAATCAATTAACTGAAATACTACTAAGTAGGCACTAAACAAACATAAAGTACCACCTTCAATGATCATCCGTTTTAATAAATCAGGTTGTGTCAGCTTAGGACGAGTAAGTACTTGGGAGAAACTTATTTGTTTTCTAACATAATAAAGTAAAACAAAAGATGCACAAAAACCACCAATAATCGCTCCACTCGTTGCCATACTTCCAACTTGGTAGACTGTTAAAGATTTAGTCGTAAACAAATACCCACCAAATAAAATCACCGTCACCCGAATACCTTGTTCAACTAATTGAGAGGTAGCTGTTGGTATCATGTTTAATTCACCTTGAAAATAACCTCTAGTTGTTGAGAGGAAGGGAACAAATAAAAAGACAATAGACACCACTTGAATCAACGGCGTCAATTGTACATCCCCCATTAACATCGCCACTTGTTTAGCTCCAAAAAATAATAGAGCAAATAAACTAATAGAAAAAACACTTAAATACCAAAAAAATTGTTTTAATACATCTAGTTTCTCACCTGGTAAGGTTTCACTAGCTAATAATTTTGACAAATAAATGGGCATACCAGATAAAGCCAAAGTCATGGCTATTCCGTATATAGGGTAGACTTGTTGATAAACATAAAACCCTTCATCACCAACAAGATTTTGAAAAGGGACTCGGTAGATAGCACTTAAGAGTTTCACTATAAAAGAAGTCGCTGTTAAAATCATCGTTCCCTTTAATAATTTTTTCTCCATCTGTAACTTATTCATGAGGTGTTTCCTCTTTAGTAAGCTTTGTGTAACGCTCTTGTCTTAAGGAAAAAATAAACTCTGATACTTCATGTAGCCATGTTCCCACATTCATTTGTTTTGGTACAGTCAATACCACAGACAATCCATCATCAGTATTTATAGAAGCTTTTAAGTTTGTCGCAGATAAAGCTCTAAAAATTTGCTCCATGGTGTAAGTAGATTGACCTTGTTTACTTAAATCAATGATCAACTTATCTTGGACACAGTGAATTTTTTCAACTAAAGCATAATCAGCATTAGCCTTAATTAAACCAACTGTTAAGAGATTTGCTACCTCATCAGGGTACTCACCGAAACGATCAATCAAGTCCTCATCAATTTCATCATGCATCTCTTGTGTCTCAATTTGACGAATCCGTTTATAAATCTCAATTTTTTGACGCTCATCTTCAATGTAGTCAACTGGAATATAAGCATCAATACCTAAATCAATCTCTGCTACTGTCTTAGCATCTTGTTGTTTGATGCCTTGTTTGCGTTTAACGGCTTCTGTTAGCATATGTGTATACATATCAAAACCAACTGAATCAATAAAGCCGTGTTGCTGAGCTCCGAGTAAATTACCAGCACCACGAATGGATAAATCTCGCATAGCAATTTTAAATCCAGAGCCTAATTCTGTAAAATCTTTAATCGCTTGGAGTCGCTTCTCGCTCACTTCGTTTAACACCTTCATTGGTTCATACATGAAATAAGCATAGGCAATCCGGTTACTACGACCAACCCTACCTCGTAATTGATACAACTGAGACAAGCCCATATGATCTGCATTTTCTACAAATAAGGTATTGACATTAGGAATATCTACTCCTGTTTCAATAATCGTTGTTGTCACTAAAATATCATACTCACCATTGATGAATTCAAGTAAGACATTCTCTAGCTGGACTTCTGTCATCTGACCATGGGCATAAGACACTCTAGCATCTGGAATCAGAGCTTTCAATTCGTCTACCTTTTGTTCAATCGTATCTACCCTATTATGTAAATAAAAAATTTGGCCTCCCCGAGCAATCTCCCTTTCACTCGCTTCACGAATAGCTCCTGGATTTTTTTCCATCACATAAGTTTGTACAGGATAACGGTTAGCTGGCGGGGTTTCAATGACGGATAAGTCTCTTACTCCTAGCATAGACATATGTAAGGTTCTTGGAATGGGAGTTGCAGTTAGCGTTAGTACATCGACTTGAGAGCGTAGTTGTTTTAGTCGTTCTTTATGTTTGACACCAAAACGTTGTTCCTCATCAATAATTAGTAAACCTAAATCCATAAAGACCACATCTTTTGATAAAATACGGTGTGTTCCAACCACAATATCAATTTGTCCTTTTTTAAGTCCTTCTAAAGTCTCTTCTTGTTGCTTCTTCGTTCTAAAACGACTTAACACCCCCACGTTTACAGGAAAGTTTTTAAACCGGTCTACCATTGTTTCATAATGCTGTTGAGCTAAAATGGTTGTTGGAACTAAAAAGGCTACTTGCTTACCATCTCTAACAGCTTTAAAAGCTGCCCTAATAGCTACCTCCGTTTTACCATATCCGACATCTCCAACTAGCAATCTATCCATTGGACGATCTTTTTCCATGTCTTTTTTCAACTCTTGAATACTTCTTAGTTGATCGTCTGTCTCTGAATAAGGAAATGAGTCCTCAAATTCTTGCTGATAATCATCATCTACTGAGAAGGCATATCCTTTTTCTGCCTCACGCTCAGCGTATAATTGGATCAAATCATCTGCAATGTCTTCAACTTTTGCTGATACTTTTTGTTTTGTTTTAGTCCACTCTGATCCACCTAATTTATTAATTCGTGGTGTCTTTGATTCTGAGGCGACATATTTTTGAATCAGGTCAAGTTGTGTCACGGGAATAAATAATTTATCATTATTTTGATATAAAATCGTCATATAATCTTGGTGAACACCACCACTAAGTAAGGTTTCCATTCCAATATACTTACCAATACCATGATTTTCATGAACCACGTAATCTCCAGGACTTAGCTCATTGTAGCTTTTCAGTCTTTCAGCGTTTGAGATAGTTTGTTTTCTGGCTTTACGTTTGCTTTTTGTATGTAGAATTTCTTTTTCTAAAATAACAACTAGCCCGTCACTAGGCAATTCAAACCCTGACTCTAAAGAACCTACTTGAATTTGCGTGCGCCCAGTAATCAAAGTATTGGTATCATTAACAACAACAGGAATCCCCTCATCAATAAACAAACTCTCAATTTTACGAGTTCGGTGCTCATCTTCAACTAAGATTAATACCGTAGCACCTTGCTTAATCCAACGAGTTATTTCAACTTTAAGTAAAGGAAGTTGTCCGAAAAATTGTTGCATCCCACGATACTCAAAAGGATGAATACTTTGAAACTTTAAATTTCCCATACCTTTTTGAAAAAGAGAAAAGTAAGTTTTGTGTTGGGGAGCTTTTTTTAGTATTTGTCTAAAATCCCCACCTAAAGTTAAATCAGCTAAAATTTGATTTTCAACTAATTTTCCTGTCAACCATTCCCCTTCTTCTCTTAGTAACTCCCGCTCGGATTCCATCATTCGGCTATAATCATCAATCAGTAGGATATCTCTTTCAGACAAATAATCTGTTATAAAATGTTTATCTTGATAAAACAAATCCATATATTGAGGTAAATCATCAGTCCTCTCACCTGCTTGCCACTGTGAAATAGTATAGTCCCTATAAGCTTGTAAGTGATCCTTCTCTTCTCCAGGGCTCATACCATTAATGATATCTGTCAACTTAATATCAATTATCTCTGATCCTGTTGAGAGTTCACTTTGAGTTAAAATTTGATCAGTAGCAGGTGGTATAACAATACCTTTAACCGTATCTTTTGAGCGCTGTGTCTCCACGTCAAAAAGACGAATTGAATCTATTTCATCGTCAAATAAATCAATTCGGACTGGGTATTCATTTGTCAGTGGGTATATATCAATAATACTTCCCCTTATACTAAACTCTCCTGGTTTACCGATTTTTTGCTCTCTTTGATATCCAAGAAAGACGAGCTTCTCTGGTAACTTGGCTACCTCTATCGTCTCTCCCGTTTCTAGAGACAATAGGCTATCTTGCCACAACTTAGGAGAGGGTAAAAATCTTCTGAAACCTGCTAGAGGTAAGACTAATACCCCTGGCTCTTTGTTTGATAAAAACATCAAACTATCAATTCTATCAGCAATCGCCTCAGGTGAGGAGAATGATAACTCGACTGCTGCTACTTCATCTACAGGAAAAAAATGTAGATAATCTTCTTCGACAATTTTTTGTAAATCATCGATCACTTTATTGGCATAATACAAATTTGGAGTCACAATAATGGTTTTATGACCTCTTTGTAATGTTGTTGCCATGACAATACTTTTAGCTGATCCTGAAAGACCAGTTATTAGTTGTGATTTATCTGTGTCTAGCTTTTCTAACCAAGATATAACACTCTTATCTTGATTAACTCTTTTGACTAATCCTTGATTGAGGTACACGTCTCATCCCTCCTTACTTCTTACTATTGAAGTGAGTCATTGTGTCTACAAAATCATGACCACTCGCCCAGTAAAGACTCGCTTTGCTAGCTTCTTGAGTTGCATTAAGCATATCATCGTGAGTACTTTTAGGAAAATCACTTAACACATGAGTCACCACTTCCACACCTTTTCTTGGTCTATCAATTCCAATACGAATTCGGTTAAAATCTTTTGTTCCCAGGTGAGCTATCAGACTCTTAATACCATTATGCCCACCAGCACTACCTTGAGCACGCAAGCGAATACGCCCTACAGGTAAATCTAGGTCATCATAAATAACTAAAATATCTTCTATTTTAACGTTATAATACTTCATTAAAGGTGCTACTGAACGCCCTGATTCATTCATAAAAGTTTGTGGTTTAACTAGTAATACTTTTTCTCCATTACAAAAAAACTCAGCTGTTTCTGCCTCAAATTGTGTTTTATTAAATTTAATTTTTTCTTGATAAGCAATTTCATCCAAAGTAATAAAGCCAATATTATGCTTTGTAGCACGGTATTTTGCTCCAGGGTTTCCTAGGCCAATAATTAATTTCATCTATATACACTCCTGTATGATTATTTCTTCAAACTATCTATAAACAGTTTTATTTTTCCTATTGTATCATACCTCACGTCACTAGCCAGTTCCTAGATCTAAGCCTTTTAGTAACTATTTTTATTTTGATCAGGTATTCTGATAAATTTCTGATAATTATTTCTTATACTCTATGTAACAACTAAGACATGGAGGTCATCTTATGACAAATTATATTATCACAACAAGTAACTTAACCAAAGTATATCACGGAACACCTGCCGTCAATGATTTGAACTTAGCAATTCCAAAAAATAAAGTTTACGGCTTACTAGGAGCTAATGGAGCTGGCAAATCTACCACACTAAAAATGCTAACAGGGATTATCCGCCCGACTTCTGGTGAGATTTTCTTTCAAGGAAAACCTTGGAGGCGCGAAGACTTATTAAGTATTGGGGCTCTGATTGAAAACCCACCACTATACCCTCAGTTATCAGCCTATGATAATTTACTAGTTCGAACTACGGCTTTAGAAATTGATAAATCTAGAATTTCAGAAGTATTACAAATAGTTAACCTAACTGATACTAAACATAAAAAGGTGAAGCATTTTTCTCTAGGAATGAAACAACGACTTGGGATTGCCTTAGCACTAATTAACGAGCCTTCCCTACTTATCTTAGATGAGCCAGCAAATGGCTTAGATCCTCTAGGTATTCAAGAATTACGTGAATTAATTAAATCCTTTAAAAATCAAGGGATTACCGTTATCATCTCTAGTCATATTTTGTCTGAAATCGAGCAAATAGCCGATCATATCGGCATTATTGCCGGTGGTAAATTAGGCTATGACGGCAATTCAAATGAAACAGTAATTACAGAACATATTAAAAATATTCGACAAAAAATTAGGGGCTATCATCTAGACCCAATAGAAACCGTTTGGGGGATTGGTTACCGTTGGAAAAAAGAAAATCAATTAGTCTAAATCGCTATATTATCAGTCTATTAATTAAAATTACTTTAGGTATTATGATTATTTTGTTCGTATCAATTACAATCATGTTTATCATGTTATCTACAAATGTTTTAAGCCCAGCTAATACGGGGGAAATTGAAGCAGCTACAGATATAAAAGACATTAAGGAACAACACACACTGCCTCCAAACCTTAATCCTCAATTTTATGAGTATATTCACTTTAATAAAAACAAGACTGTTTTAGATTCTTCACTAGGTGAAAGACAGATTGAGCATGTATTAAAAAAATACAATGATAATCAAAAAAATTACCAAAATGGTATGTTTCTACCTCTAAAAAATGAAGAGGTTATTTTGATTACTTGGGGATATAAAACACAATTGACTAATCCTATATTAAGAACAATTATCCCACACCCAGGTCTTGTGATGCTGTTTGGAACTTTAATAACTTTATTGGTGTTTTTAGTCTTATTCATCCATCACTCAAACAAAAAAATTCAACAACAAGTGGCTTTAATCAAAATTGCTAGCCAAGATTTAGCTACACCTATTTCCACTGAAACGAGAATCAAGAAATTTAATACTTCCTTGCATGCTATGGAGGAATTACGACAATCATTAAAAAGTTCTCTATCAAAAGAATGGAACACACAAGAACAGCGAAAAAAGATATCGCCTCACTATCTCACGATATTAAAACACCTTTAACAGCCATTTTAAGTAACACTGAATTATTATTAGAAGATGACATCACATTAGAGCAACAAGACTTACTTAGAGGCATATACCATGCAGCTATTAGAACCAAATCATATGTAGATGTCTTACAAAAAACTAATCAAGAAGAAGATTTCAACCAAGAAAAAATTGACATAACCTTACAACAAATTGTCGAAGACGTTAACCAGTCCCTATCCCCTCTAGTTTACTCTAAAGAAATTACCCTGAATTATAATTACCATCCACAAAAAACGGTTAAATGTTTTGATTCTCTTTTAACAAGAGCACTAATTAATATTGGGGAGAATGCAATCAGACATACTTCCTTAGGGATGGTTTCTTTTACTATTACTCAAGATAATAATCAAACAACCTTCACCGTTAGCGATGAAGGCGTTGGTTTTTCAAAAGAAGCACTAACTCATGCTACTAATATGTTTTGGCAACAAGATAAAAGTCGAAACCAACATTACGGTATTGGCTTAGCTTTTGTCAGCCATGTAGCCAACCTTCACCGTGGCTCTTTAAAATTAAGTAATACAAACACAGGAGCCTGTGTATCACTTGTGATACCTAATACGGATCAAAAACTGTAGAAGTGAGCAGTCTAACATACTTTTCTTACCTATGGTGGTATACTGAATTCATACAAACAAAAAAGGAGTGCATATTATGGTAGGAACAGATCATCAAAAAATCATCGTTATTGGAAATGGTGCTGTTGGATCAAGCTACACCTTTGCTCTTGTAACTCAAAATATCGCCCAAGAAATCGGGATTATTGATATTAACGTAGATAAGGCTCAAGGAGATGCTCTTGATCTATCTCACGCATTAGCCTTTACTTCACCAAAAAAGATTTATGCTGCAACCTATAATGACTGTCATGATGCAGATATTGTTGTTATCACTGCAGGGGCTGCTCAAAAACCTGGTGAAACAAGACTTGACCTGGTCAATAAAAATCTAAAAATCTTTAAAAATATCGTTGATAATGTGGTAGCCTCTGGGTTTAATGGTATATTCTTAATTGCTACTAATCCAGTAGATATTCTAACTTATGCCACATGGAAATTTTCAGGGTTTCCACATCATAAAGTAATAGGCAGTGGAACGTCCCTTGATTCAGCTAGATTTAGACAAACCATTGCTGAACTTGTAGGGGTTGATGCTAGAAATGTCCATGGTTACATTTTAGGTGAGCACGGGGACACTGAGTTTCCTGTTTGGTCTCATGCTAACATTGCAGGCCTTCAAATTTATGAATGGGTCAAAGATCACCCAGAAATTGATGAGGAGGAGTTAGTTAACATCTTTTTCAAAGTTAGAGATGCAGCCTATACAATCATTGATAAAAAAGGCGCAACTTTCTACGGAATTGCCGTGTCACTTGCTAGAATCACTAAGGCTATCTTAAACGATGAAAATGCTGTTTTGCCTTTATCTATTTACTTAGATGGTCAATATGATTTAGATGATATTTATATCGGAGCTCCAGCTGTCATTAATCGTCAAGGAGTTAACCAAGTCATTGAAATCCCACTAACAGATGCCGAACAAGAAAAGTTTGCTTATTCTGCCAACAGACTAAAAGATATTATGCAAGATGCTTTTGATGAGTTTAATAATTAGAAAAAAGAGAATGTTCATCTCTTTTTTTGCGTAAAATATATCTAAATAAGAATGTTGTGTTTAGATTAAGGTTATGTTACAATTTTGTTACAATTTTAGAAAAAAGGAGTTATTCAATGAAAAAAAGAGTATGGCTTAACTTATCTTTAGCCATTTTGCTTGTCATTGTTGCCGTTTATTCTTACCAAGCGATTAAATACCAACAAAAATTTTTAAAAAATACAACAATCGGTCAAATTAATGTTGGTGATTTAACCAAGCAAGAAGCTGATAAAAAGTTAGAAAAAGAGCTACATCAAGATAATTTTGAAATCAAAGATAAAGAAACTACTTGGAAATCTATTCCAAAAAAAGCACTTGGTATTGAGTATGACACAACGTCAACAGTAGATCATGCAATGGCTAAACAAAATCCATGGTTGTGGTTTATGTCCTATGTATCAAAACCCTCAGATGTTCCTGTTGAGTTGACTAGTTACAATGAAAAAGATGTTGCCAAACAAACAGATATCATCAAAAAGGAATTAACTGAACTTAATAAAAAACGCACACAGACTAAGAGTGCCTATATTGAACATGTTGATGGTGAATTTAAAATTCATGATGAAGTCCAAGGTGATAATATCAATATTGATGCTTTTATAAAATCCTTAGATAAGGATATAAAATCAGGTATTATGACTATTCAGCTTAACGACTACTTACAAAAACCAGAAGTTGTTGCCAGTAACCCTGAGTTAAACCAAGAATTAGAAGCCATTAATAAAATTTCAAAAATTAATGCCTCTTATACCATTAATGGTGAGGAAGTTGTCATTCCTCAAGAGACTATCGCTTCATGGGTCACAACAGAAGATGGGAATGCTGCACTTAAGCAAGACTTAGTTCGTGCTTATGTCGAAGATTTGGGTGCCACATATAACACAAGTACTAACGAAACATCATTTAAAAGTACTAAACGCGGGGAAGTAAACGTCCCAGCTGGAGCTTATAGTTGGACAATTGCAACAGATTCAGAAACAGAACAATTAACTGAGTTGATTTTAGCTGGGGAAGATTTCAGTGGTCGTGTCCCAGCCTTTCAAGGAAGTGCTTCTCCTGCCAATCAGCTACTCTCAGATACTTATATTGAGGTTGATTTAGAGGCACAACACATGTGGTATTACAAGGATGGTAAAGTGGCACTTGAAACGCCGGTTATCACAGGAAAACCAAGTACACCGACACCTCCTGGAGTTTTCTATGTTTGGAATAAAGCTAGAAATGAAATATTGCGTGGGGAAGATTATGCTAGTCCTGTTGATTACTGGATGCCAGTAGATTGGACTGGAGTAGGAATTCACGACTCCCCTTGGCAAAGTGCCTCAGCTTATGGCGGTGATTCATTTAAAACAGTAGGATCTCATGGCTGTATTAATACACCACCTGATGTTTGTGGTAAATTATTTGATATGATTGACACTGGTGTACCTGTTGTTATTTTCTAAATTAAAAAAACACATAAATCTGTTTAGATTTATGTGTTTTTTAATACAACACTTATAGTATTAAAAGTTGAGATTTAATGATAAGATAGACTTAATAATAAAGTGAAAAGAGTGAGCCTATCATGTTAACCGTTCAAGAAGCTTTTGAGCAATTACTTGCTGATCATGTCATGACAAATATTGAAACACTTCGCCGGTGGTTAAGAGCTGGTAAAATCCCTGGTGCCAGTATTCAATCTAAAAAAGAAGGTTGGAGAATTCCCCAAGAGAGTATTACCAACATCATTCAAGAAAAAAAAGAAGCTAATAACCAAACAGATTATAAAAAAGGTTATCAAGAAGGTTATGAAAAAGCTGTAAATATCTATCGTAAAAAAACAAAAGAATTAATTTTAAAAGGGATTTATGAAAAAGAGATTACAATTTACCGCACTGAATTTAGGAATCTAGTCACACCTAATATCTCTACTGATAGCCAACAAGACTTTCTACTATTTTCAGATGACTTTTTATTTCAATTTGGGGTAAGACGCCCACGTATCAGCTTAGTCTGTACCTACTTAGATGATTGGGTCTATTTTCCAACTGAGGATATTCTATTTGATTTAGCTAATCAAGATAGAAAAGATGAGTCACTTGATGACATCATCTTAGCTACCTTAATGACTTATCTCACACAAGAATTTAAAAACCGATAAAAATAGATCTATTTTATAATACCTAACTTACCTATTTATTAGCTCTTTGGTAAGATTTAGAGATCATCATCATTGCTTGAAAAGTTTCTACGATAGCTTGTTCGTATTCTTTCATCCCTACTTCCTGACGTACTTTTTCTAGTACTTCATCTTCTCTTTGACAATCTAAAATAGAAATACCTTCTGCTTGTTTGATTTTTTTGATATCACTAACACACTTATAACGCCTCTCTAGTAGAGCCACAATTTTTTTATCAATATCATCAATCATCCCACGCTTTTCACTTAACATACATCCACTCCTTATAACTGGTTAAAAAATATTTCTGCTGCTTTATCAACTAATGTATGTTGCTCACTTAGCTTAATGGCATCCTTATTAACCACAATGATTTGACTATTTGGATTTCTATATTGAATTAAACCGCTAAAAGGATAGACTTGAAAACTTGTCCCCACAATACAGACCACTTCAGCTGCTTCAAGAGCTTTTATACTTTTGTAAATATTTCCTTCATCTAGTCCTTCTTCATATAACACAACGTCAGGACGAATAATCCCACCACATTGATCATGATACATACTCACCGTATACTCTTTAGCGCTCACTGGTTGCTGACATTTTTGACAGTAGCAATCATATAGGCTCCCATGAAACGGAATTACTTTCGTACTGCCAGCTTTCATATGAAGATCATCAATGTTTTGTGTAATAATCGTGATATCCTTATCTTCTTCTAACACCGCCATTTTTTATGTATCACGTTTGGTTGGGCATCTTCATGATATAATTCTTTGACAAAATCATAAAACTTTTCAGGTTCTCTTTTTAAACATGTGTGACTTAGTAAATACTCTGGATTTTTTATTCCCTGATACACACCTAGCATAGACCGGTAATCTGGAATACCGGAAGGAACTGATACACCTGCACCTGTCATAAATACAATCCGCTTTGCCTGCTTCAATATGTCTAATGCTTCTTCCATATTATCCACTTCCTTTCTTCCATTGTATCATCTTTTAATTATAAAATCTTTTGAGCAAAAAAAGCAGTTTAGGAAATAAACTGATTTCTTTCAATATTTTTCATGACTTTTAAAACATTATATGTTATAGTATTCATCATATAAGAAAAACAACTAAATAGAATAAATCTAGAGGTTGCAATTATCATTAACATTGGCCGAGTATGAGGATACTTTGACTCCAATCGTAGGGATAATTGCCGAAATATGAAACAGGTCCTCACCTTTTTCGTATTGGGATTATAGTTAAGAGCTATAAGACTGTCTCAGTTATGACTGAGGTGAGCTATGATTTGATGACTTGATATACATCATTTTAAAAAGCAACCTCATATATGAGGTTGCTTTTTTATTTCATAAAAAAAGGAGAAATTATTATGCAAGAAAGATCATTACGACAGATACACCTATTGACAGCACTTTTATTATTTTTATTAACAACATTATTAGTTACACCAACATCTTTAGCTGAAGATGACAATACTTTTGTAGTAGGTATGGAAGCAGGCTATCCCCCATTTAACTGGACTCAACAAGATGACAGCTTTGAAACTGCCAAGATTCAGGGAGGAAACGAATATGCTGGTGGGTATGATGTTGAGATTGCTAAGAAAATTGCTGATGGTTTAGGCAAAGAACTAGTTATCTTCAAAACAACATGGGATGGACTGGCTCCTGCTGTGACATCTGGGAAAGTAGATGCCATTATTGCCGGTATGTCTCCAACTGAAGAACGTAAAAAAACCATTGATTTCACTGATTTTTATTACACATCTAACTTAGTCATCTTAGTTAAAAAAGATGGGGCTTTTGCCGATGCACAAAATTTAGAGGACTTTAAAGGGGCTAAGATTACCGCTCAATTAAATACCTTACATTATGATATGATCGATCAAATCAACGGCGTTAATAAACAAACTGCCATGGATGACTTCCCTGCTATGCGTGTGGCTTTAGAGTCAGGAAAAATTGATGGTTATGTTACTGAAAAACCTGAAGGAATTACAGCTGAGCAACTAAATCCTAACTTTAAAATGATCGATTTTAAAGATGGGCAAGGATTTGAGACAACTCCAGAAGATACTGCTTTAGCTATTGGAATGAAAAAAGGCAATCCTCAAATAGAACAAGTTAATGAAATACTAGCTGGTATTAGTGAAGCTGAAAGAGATAACTTGATGGATATTGCGATTAGCCGCCAGCCAGATGGTGATACTAATGAGGTTTGGGTAATCAAAATTGTCAAAGAAAACTGGCAAATGTTCTTAAGAGGGGCAGGTGTGACACTTTTAATCTCACTCGTTGGAACTATTGTTGGAACATTTATCGGTCTAGGTATTGGATTATTTAGAACCATACCAAAAGCTACAAAAAGTATCAATCGTATTTTATATAACATTGTCAATGCCCTTTTCTCAATCTATATTGAAATTTTTAGAGGAACACCAATGATCGTTCAAGCTATGGTCATTTACTACGGATCATCTCAAGCTTTTGGCGTAGATTTAAATCCATTAGGAGCTGCCCTATTTATTGTATCCATTAATACTGGGGCATACATGACAGAGATTGTTCGTGGAGGAATTTTCTCTGTTGATAAAGGGCAATTTGAGGCAGCTTCTGCTATTGGGATGACGCACTGGCAAACGATGACAAATGTCGTGATTCCACAAGTCTTTAGAAACATATTGCCTGCTATGGGGAATGAGTTTGTTATTAATATCAAAGATACTTCAGTCTTAAATGTTATTGCTGTAACCGAGTTATACTTCCAAGCTAAAACTGTTGCCGGTAGTAACTTCAGATTCTTTGATACGTTCTTTGTCGTTTGTGTCATCTACTTTGTTATGACATTTACCGTGACACGTATACTACGTTACTTGGAAAGAAAAATGGATGGTACACGTCACTACGCACCATATGCTAATCAACTACAAACACCAATTCTAGAAAGAGAAGGGGAAGAAAAATGAGTTCTTTAATCGAAATTAAACATTTACAAAAAAGTTACGGTGACAAGGAAGTCTTAAAAGATATCGATGCTAATATTGATAAAGGTGAAATCGTCACAATCATTGGCCCTTCAGGTTCTGGTAAATCGACTCTTCTACGTTGCATCAACTTACTTGAAACACCAACTGGAGGAGAAATTTTGTACAATGGTGACAATATTGTCGCACCAGGCTATAATTTACCTAAATTTCGTACTCATGTCGGGATGGTGTTTCAACAATTCAATTTGTTTGAAAATCATGACGTACTAAGTAATTGTATGGTAGGTCAAATGAAAGTCTTAAACCGCTCAAAAGAAGAAGCAGAACGTATTGCCATTGAAAACTTAGATAAAGTAGGGATGAAAGATTTTGCCTATGCTAAACCAACCCAGTTATCTGGTGGTCAAAAACAGCGTGTGGCTATTGCTCGTGCTATCTCCATGGATCCTGAGGTAATGCTATTTGATGAGCCGACTTCAGCTCTTGATCCTGAAATGGTTGGTGAAGTACTTAAAATCATGCGACAGTTAACAGAAACTGGCTTAACAATGGTCATTGTGACACACGAGATGAAATTTGCAGAAGAAGTATCTGATAGAGTTATCTTTATGGATAAAGGCGTGGTCGCTGAAGAAGCACCTCCTGAAGTACTATTTAATCACCCTAAAGAAGCCCGAACAAAAGAATTTTTACAACGTATTTTGGATAATTAAACATTTCTATTATACTAGCCTAGAAACTAAAAAGCGCCCAGAGTTAACTCTGGGCGCTTTTTAGTTTCTCATATCTTATTAATCTTTAAGTTTCTTAGCATAACCATATCATTATAAATATATTTTCTTCCCATATTTATCTCAATTTTCCACTTTATTGCTTTATCTAAATCAATATTCAATATTTCTGATAAACCTAATAAATAGCCATATCTGCTAACTCCCTTAGCTAATTTCTTAAGCTCATTTTTCTTATAGATTTCAAAAGCTTCAGATACTTCTCCGTAAAGTAGTAAAAATTCTTTCTCAATATTAATTGTATTAAAATTTTTTTGAATTTTATTTTGAAAAACTAATATTTGACAATCACTCAGCTTACTCATCATGAAAACTCCTTTTTATTGTAATTTATCATAGAAATGACATAAAACCATGACTGCCTTTCACTATTCCATTGCTATGACAACGATATGCCACTACTCCTGAAAAACTATATTTATCCACAACCCTGTCAGCTAAACTTCCTTGACGAACAGAATATGAATTGTGGATATCTATTTCAAAGTTATACACATTTATCCACAGCATAAGAAGAGCTAATTTATGCTAAAAATAGGAGTTATTCACACTGTCCACAGGGTTGCCCACAGAAAATCGACTGTTTTGTTCACACGAACAGATCTTTTTTACTATTTTAAAAAAATTAGGAAAGCCTAATCTTATCATATTTTTCTCTATTGTTTCCAACAATTTAAAAGTTATCCACACTTATCCACAATAGTTATGGACATGTTAGAAAAGTGTCTTAACTACTTAAAATAACCTAATTTTCCTTATGTAGACAAAAAAATACCTTTTACTTAGCCTAAATCACTAAGTAAAAGGTATTTTTATCTATTCTAAACGACTATTTGATTAAACGATAAATCGCATCTGCATAAATCACTGTGGCATTGATTAAATCATCCACAGAAATAAATTCATTTTTTTGATGCATCGTATCGATACTATCTGGGAACATCGCACCATACGCCACACCACGCTCTAACAAACGTCCAAATGTTCCGCCACCAATCACTTGTTCATGTCCTTCAAATCCTGTTTGCTCTTCGTAAACATCTAATAATGTTTTAACTAATGGATCTTCAGGTGACACGTAGTGAGGACCTTTTCCACCAGCTTCTTGAATCACTTTAGCAGATGTTCCTGAAACTTTCTCAGTAATACGAGCATATATATCTTCTTCTGTTAACCCTTTTGGATAACGGAAGTTTAATGTAATAGTATTATCATCACGATTCATATCATAAGAAAATACGCCAGCATTCATTGTCAACTCGCCCATTGTCTCATCAGTATGAGCCACGCCAAATTTTTCACCTAACGTATCTTCATGAATAAAGTCTGCCACAATCGTCACAAAATCCTTAGCAGGACCTGAGAAGTCATAAAAGCTTAAGAAATTAGCTAAATAAGTTGCTGCATTAATTCCTTTTTCTGGCATAGCTCCGTGAGCTGCTTTTCCATAAACATGGATAGTAGCATTTGAACCTTCTACTTCAATTGATCCCGTGACAGGAACACTTGTTAGATACTCTTCAAACTCTTTTTCAAATTCGTTCACATCACCACTTACTTCAACAACTGCCTCAGCTGACTCTGGTACCATATTAGCACGCATACCTGATTTAAATGATACTAAACATAGTGTCCCTTCATTTTTACCTGGTACTTCTAAAAGAATAGTTGTGTTTCCTTTTTCACCGTTAATAATTGGGAAATTAGCATCTGGTGAAAATCCAAAATCCGGTGTTTCTTCAACTTCTAAGTAATGGTCCATACATTTCCATTCACTCTCTTCATCTGTACCGATGATAACACGAGTGCGTTTTGAAACTGGTAAACCTAATTCTTTAATAATTTTTAGTGCGTAGTAAGCTGCCATTGTAGGGCCTTTGTCATCACTTGCCCCACGTGCATAAATTCTACCGTCTTTTTCTACAGGTGTGAAGGGATCTGTATCCCAACCTGGGCCAACTGGTACCACATCAACGTGACCAAATACCCCTAATGTTTCATCTCCTGAACCAAATTCAATATGGCCTGCGATATTATCAACATTTTTAGTTGTAAATCCATCTCTATCCCCAATTTCTAAGAATCGTAATAGGGCATCTTTTGGTCCTGGGCCAACTGGTGCATCTTCTGTTGCAAGTGAGTCATCTCTCACACTTGGAATACTTAATATATCAAATAAATCTTTCATCAAATCTTCTCTACGTGCTTCGACTTCTTTTCTCCAATCAATTGTCATGCTTCATTACCCTCCTGTTATTTTCATCTCTTACTCATCATATCATTTTTTCTTTTTTTTAGGTAATAAAAGTTTTAATTATTCTAGTTTTCTTCTTATTTACCTAAGTTTTTTAGCTCTTTTTCATTTAGCGGACGATATTGACCTCTTTTTAAATTCTTATCTAAAGTTAAGTCTGCCATCTCAAGTCGATTTAACTCTAGAACTTCTTTACCTACAAAGTGCATCATGCGTTTGACTTGATGAAATTTACCTTCCACAACGGTAAGGTGAACCAAACTGGTCTCTGCTTCTTCATTAATCTCTATCACCGTTAGCTTAGCTGGCAAGCAAAACTCATCATCTAATTTGATTTTTCCTTCTTTAAATAGAGCGATATCATTTTCTGAAATCATACCTTGAACAAGCGCCTCGTAAATTTTTGGCACTTTTTTCTTTGGTGAGAGCAAATCATGAGCTAGTTTGCCGTCATTAGTTAGCAGCAGCAAACCTGTTGTGTCCTTATCCAGTCTACCTACTGGAAATAAATCCTTCACTAAATCTTTTTGATCAATCAAATCAATCACTGTTCTGTGACTCTCATCTACTGTGGCAGAAATCACCCCTTTTGGTTTATTTAACATATAATAGACAAACTTAGAATAAGTAATCTTCTCACCTGAAACGATAACCTCATCTACCTCTGGATTAATGTTAAACTTACCATCTTTTATCAGCTCTTTGTTAACAAAGCATATCTTCTTCTTTAATAGCTCTTTGACTTCTTTACGACTACCAAAACCTGTATGACTTAAAAATTTATCTAAACGCATTTACCTTACTCCTTATAAAAAGAGAGACTGACAAAAGTCAGCCTCTTCTTTAGTCAAGGTGTTAAACCTTGCTATTTTATTTTAAATTTGCGACGTAATTTCGCTGATTTAGGACCGATTAATTTATCAGCTAATTTGATTTTTAGAACCATGTAACCGTAAGAGACGACCCCTATAGCCACAGATACCATTATAATAATAAAGGCTTGAAATTTACGATCTGGATTTAAAAATAAGTACATCATATTTCTTGTGACAAATGTTAAAGCCATCATTATCAGACCAAGAATAGCAATTAGCAGTAAACGTCTACTTGTTAGGGAATAATCAAATTTTGAAATATTATGGACACTTTTTGTCATCAGTATCGCTGATACTCCAAGACCGATAGCTGTTGCAATCAGTGGGCCATATGTTTCAAACATCGCAATCATTGGGTATTGAATCAAAAGTTTAACAAGCAAACCAATACCAAGGAAAACAATCGCTTCCTTATTTCTATACAGCCCTTGAAGCGTTGTTGATATCAAAATGAAATATCCCATGACAAGTCCTACAAAACTAGCCTCTATTAATACACTCACACCTAGAGCATCTGGTTCATAAAACAAGGCATACATTGGTCTAGCAAGAACAATCATACCCAGTGTCGCAGGTACCATCACAAGCATTAATAGCTGAATATTTTCACTAACTTGCTTAGATAAACTTTCTGTGTCTTTCTTAGTATAAGCTTCTGTAACTAAAGGTAAACTAGTCATAGCCATCCCTGTTGCTAAAGATATAATAATCATCACAAGCTTATCAGGATTAGCACTAAAAATACTAAATAAAGATCCCAGTTGTTTATCCGAATAATTCGTCAGGCCTGACATAATCCGCTCAAAGGTGTATTGATCCACTAACTTAAATAACGTAATCGCTGATCCTACAATAATAAATGGAATGGCTTGTAAAATCATTTCTTTAATCAAACTATTGGCTGATATGTGAACCTCATTATTACTACTAGCAACTAATTTGTCCATCTCTGGTTTTTGCTTCATATAAAACCAAATTAAAGCCGCAAAAGCAGCCATCATTCCGATAAAGGCAGCAAATGTTGACTGAACTACTGCTGTCACGTAACTACCATCCATGACTTTAATAATAATAAAGGTCATCAGTAACATATAAAAGACTCTAGCAATTTGTTCTACAATTTGTGAGACAGCTGATGGCATCATATCTTGATTACCTTGGAAATAACCACGAATCACACTCATCATTGGAAAAACTAAAATCGCGACACTTAAAGCTCGCATAACAGGTATTAATTCTGGAGTCCCATCTGCTAAAATCGGGGCAATGATATACATGATTGCCGAGCAGAGAACACCAAATCCTCCCATAATAATCATAGTTCTCTTAAATAATTTCTTACTAATACCATATTCATTTAAGGAATTATAATAAGCAATTTGCTTAGCAATCGCTCCTGGAATACCAGCTGTTGCTATCATTAGAAATAAAGCATAAATATTATAACCTTTATTAAATAAAGCATTTGCTAAATTCCCATTTTCACCCATCCAGGCATACCAAGGAATGATATAGGCCGCACCTAATAGTCTTGAGAAGACATTACCAATTGTCATCCATAAGGAACCACGGACCATTTTTTCCTTTGCGTTCATTGTTTTACCCTGTTCATTATAAACAGTATCTTGATTTGGCATGTTATTTTAACCAACTTTCTTCAATTCATACTGTTTATAATTGTAGCGATTATTCAGGGGTTATGCAAATAATTTTGAAAAAATTTAAAAAATTAAATAGGTGATTCTTTTTAGTTAGCCACAATATTTACTAGTTTATTTGGTACCACAATAACTTTACGAATTGTTTTACCCTCAATTTGTGATACTACACCCTCATGTGCCATAGCAATAGCCTCTAACTCTTCTTTAGATAAATCACGTGCTACAACTTCTTTACCTCTAACTTTACCATTGACTTGGAAAATCACTTCAATTTCGTCCTCTATTAGAGCAGTCTCATCATAAGTCGGCCAAGCAACATAAGTTAAACTCTCATTATGACCCATGCGCTCCCATAATTCTTCAGAAATAAATGGTGCCACAGGAGCTAGTAATTGTAAGAATCCATTCATATACTCGACCGGTAAGCCGTTTGCTTTATACGCTTCATTAACAAAAGTCATTAGCTGAGAAATTGCCGTATTAAAATGTAGAACTTCATAATCTTCAGTTACTTTTTTCACAGTTTGATTGTAAACTTTCGTCAAGCTACCATCATTATGGTTAGTGATACGGTCACGTAATTTACCATCTTCATCAATAAACAAACGCCATACTCTATCTAAGAATTTTCGACTACCTTCTAAGCCTTTTTCACTCCAAGCAATCGAACCATCTAGTGGTCCCATAAACATTTCATAAAGACGTAGTGTATCTGCGCCATGTTCTTTCACTATATCATCAGGGTTTACAACATTCCCTTTAGATTTAGACATCTTCTCGTTATTCTCACCTAGAATCATACCTTGATTATATAATGTTTGGAATGGCTCTTTCGTATCTACTACACCGATATCATATAAGAATTTATGCCAGAAACGAGCATATAATAAATGTAGTACCGCATGCTCTGCTCCCCCTAAGTAAATATCAACAGGCATCCATTCTTTAATTTTTTCTGGATCTGCCAGAGCTTCATCATTATGTGGGTCAATAAATCTTAAGTAATACCATGAACTACCTGCCCACTGAGGCATTGTATTTGTTTCACGGCGACCTTTCATACCTGTTTTCTCATCAACAACTTCAATCCACTCTGTCATATTAGCTAAAGGAGATTCTCCTGTACCACTTGGCTTAATGTCATTTGATTTTGGTAAAATAAGTGGTAATTCTTCTTCAGGCACAGCCGTCATCGTACCATCTTCCCAGTGAATAATTGGGATTGGCTCACCCCAGTAACGTTGACGAGAGAATAACCAGTCACGCAAACGATAACTTGTTTTCTTCTCACCAATACCATTTTCTTCAAGCCATGTAATCATGGCATTAATCGCATCTTCTTTGTTCATACCATCTAAAAAGTCAGAGTTAATATGAACACCATCTTCAGTGAATGCTTCCTCTTCAACATTACCCCCTTCTAAAACTGGAATAATATCTAAATTAAATTCTTTGGCAAATTCATAATCACGCTCATCATGAGCTGGAACAGCCATAATCGCACCAGTTCCGTAAGTAGATAAGACATAATCTGCAATCCATATTGGCATCTCTTTACCATTTACTGGATTAACCGCGTAAGCTCCTGTAAACACACCTGTTTTTTCTTTAGATAATTCGGTACGGTCTAGATCTGTTTTCTTTTCAGCTTCTTTAATATAAGCTTCAACAGCTTCTCTTTGCTCATCTGTTACAATCTCTTTTACTAAAGGTAATTCTGGCGCCATAACAGCATAAGTTGCTCCAAACAAGGTATCAGGACGAGTCGTAAAGACTGTAAATTCTGAGTCAGTATCTTTTACTTTAAACTCAACATTAGCCCCTTCAGAGCGACCAATCCAGTTTCTTTGCATCTCTTTGATACTATCTGGCCAATCAATTAGTTCAAGATCATCAATCAAACGGTCTGCATAAGCTGTAATACGTAACATCCACTGCTTCATTGGGACACGGTAAACTGGATGGTCCCCGCGCTCACTTTTACCATCAATGACTTCTTCATTAGCTAAAACCGTTCCAAGTGCCGGACACCAGTTAACAGGCACTTCTGCTTCATAAGCCAAACCTTGTTCAAACATTTTGGCAAAAATCCACTGTGTCCATTTATAATATGACGGGTCAGTTGTGTTAATTTCACGGTCCCAATCAAAACTAAAACCTAACGCATCAAATTGACGTTTAAAGGTTTGAATATTTTTTGCTGTAAATTCAGCAGGGTCATTCCCAGTCTCTAAAGCATACTGCTCAGCTGGTAAACCAAATGCATCCCATCCCATTGGGTGAAGGACATTAAATCCTTGTGCACGCTTCATTCTTGATAACACATCAGTTGATGTATACCCTTTTGGATGTCCGACGTGTAGTCCTTGTCCTGAGGGGTATGGAAACATGTCTAGGGCATAAAATTTTGGTTTATCAGAATGTTCCTCTGTTTTAAATGTATCCTCTTTTTCCCAATATTGTTGCCATTTTTTCTCTACTTCTAAATGATTATAAGCCATTTGTTTTCCTCCTAAAATAGTTATAGATACATAAAAAACGCCCTACAAAAACAGATATCTGTTTTTATAGGACGCTGATTGACGTGGTACCACCTAATTTTGTGTTGCACATGCAACACCTCAACTCCAAATTTAACGAACTGGACATCCGACAAATAACGACTCAGAGCTAAGTTCAAATGTTTAGTCTATACGTTCACACCAACCACGTACTCTCTTAAAGACTGCTGATTTTACTACTTCTCTTTATTTGTATATCTATATTGACCATATCATAACAAAGACTATCATATTTGACAACTAACTTACTTGAATATTTTGTCCAATATAGATAATATCTCCTGGAATATTATTCCATTGTTTCAGTTGTTCAATACTTGCTTGGTAGCGTTGTGATAATGACCATAGTGTATCACCTTTTACTACCTTATGTCTTGTTCCTTGTCTAGTTGGTTTTGCTACTTGTTGATTCGTCGGTACTTTTAATGTTTGACCAACAAAAATTAAGGTACCAGATAGGTTATTTGCCTCTTGAATTGCCCCCACTGTTGTCTGGTTGTTTAAAGCAATACTATAAAGAGTATCCCCACTTTTAACTGTATATTGTAGTGTATTCATTGGTTTTGTACTAACTGGCTTAGCCACTGGTTTTTGACTGACTGGTTTTGAAGCCACAGTTTGCTGATTACCAATGTTTAATACTTGATCTACATAAATAATATCACTAGTTAAATTATTCCATCTCTTAATATCATTAATACTAACATTATATCTTAAACCAATCCCATATAATGTGTCCCCGCGGCGTACTTTATAAGTTGTTTGATTTGAACTATTAGCCGGTTGACTTGGTTTATTATTAACTGGTTTTGATACTGGTTGACTGACAGGTTTTGTATTAGTAGGTTTTGACACTGGCGTTTGAGTATTTCCACCTTTAACTACCAATTTTTGACCAATGTAGATGATATCTCCAGTTAAATTATTCCATGATTTTAATTGTGCCACACTCACATTATATTGTAATCCTATACCATATAATGTATCACCTTTTTTCACCGTATATGTCGCTGATGGTTTTGATTGCTGATGATTTTGACTAGGTTGAGTCGGTTTATTATTCACAGGTTTACTCACTGGTTTATTATTATTCGGTTTCGTTGTAGAACCTTGACTACTTCCACCTTTAATTACTAATTTTTGGCCAACATAAATCATATCACCTGTTAAGTTATTCCATGATTTTAACTGAGCCACACTCACACCATATGTTAAACCTATACCGTATAATGTGTCACCTTTTTTCACCATATATGTTGTAGTGTTTGTCTCTGGTTTTGGCTGATTTGGTTTTGGTTGGGCTGGTTTTGACTGATTCGGCTTATTAACAGGTGTTGTCACTGGTTTTTCTGGCTTTGGTGCTGGTTTAGCTGGTTTTTGATTAGTCGCCTCACCTTTAACAATCAATTTTTGACCAATATAGATGATGTCACTTGTTAAATTATTCCATGATTTTAATTGTGCCACACTCACATTATATTGTAATCCTATACCATATAATGTATCACCCTTTTTCACCGTATATGTCGCAGCATTTTTATCTGGCTTTGTGTTAATTGGTTTATTGTTATTATTTGGTTTATTAGCCGGTTTGTTAACTGGTTTATTATCAGGTTTACTTGTTTGCCCTCCACCTGGTGCATCATATTGTGTTAAATTATGAGTTTCAATCAAGCTATTTAATTTTGTATTATAGTTTGGATCTGTAGCATAACGTCCTGTTAACCAAGCGGTTGCATCACGGTAAGAATTTGTTCTAGACTTCCAAGCCCCTGCATAAAAATAATTTCCAGGAGAGAATGATGTTGTTTTTAATACATTCGCATTATCTTCAAATGATTCCTTATAAGAAGGATATTTTCTAAACTGATCATTAATTGTTACATATTGGCCATTATAAAACTCTTGAGTGGCCATTGTAACTGACTGACCGTTATAATTTCCTTTTATACCAAATAGATTATAATTAGGTGCTGAAGATAATGTACTGGTTCCGTAACCACTCTCTAGTATCGCTTGGGCAATCATGACTGAGGCATATAGATCATTTTGAGCAGCAACACCTTGGGCATGATAAGCTGTTTCTTCAATAAACTGGGCTTGAGGTATAGCAGCTCTTGCCATCATCGGTCCCACTGGTGCTGAAAAGAAAGCTGCTGGAGCCGTTACTTGCTTAGTTGCTCTAGGTTGAGCTTCTTGTGAAGACTTGGATTCAGTTTTAGCTAATTCTTCACTAGACTCTATTGTGACTTCTTCAGATGAATCAGTCGATTCACTGACTTCTGTTGACTCTTCTTCTTGACTAATTGATTCCTCAGAAACATCTGTCTCTTCACTTTCTTCTTTTGATGAGCTTTCTGTGGTTTCACTAGTTTCAGTACTCTCTGTTTCTTCTGATGATTCTTTAGAGTCGCTTGTAGACTCACTACTACTACTTTCTACCTGCTCTGTCTCTTCTTTTGATGCCTCAACTTCCACAACTGTAGAACTATCCACCTCATCTTTTGTAGCAGTATCACTTGTTGTTGCTTCTTCTACATCAGTTTGATCTGTTTCTTCTACAATCATATCTTCTTGTGAATCACTATCATCTTCAGAAGTATCATCTACCTCTTCAACTTGATCTGTTATTTCTGTACTGACATCTTCTGTCGTTTCTTCTACCTCAGAAGTATCATTTTCTTCATCACCCACTACTTCTTCTTGCTGAGTAATTGAGATAGTCTTATTTAAAATACTATCTCCTATAGATACAGCTACTGTCTGCTCACCTAGTGTGACTGATTTAAAAACAATAGGGACAACTAGTTTAGCTTTAGTAAACCCTGCTTCAGTAATGGTTAAGTGAAGCTGATTTAATTCTTTATCAACAACATAAACACCTATCTGTCTACCTGTTTCATCATTAATTTGGACTTTTGTCGCATCATCTACAATTGAAACATTAGGGGATAGCTGCACAATCGTATCTAACTCTTCTTGTTTATGAGCTGTTAATTCAAGGGATAAATAAAGAGGGAGTTCACCTTCTGTCCATTCACTTGAAGCATCTAAATTAGACAAAGTAAAGGGAGGTGTATTTGTTTGATTATCATTCGTATTTTCTGGATGAGTGACTGGTATGTTTTGGGTATCATCTGTTGTTTGCGCTGCTAAAGCTGTCACACCCGGCAAAAGGGTAGTAGAAGATAACATTAACACACCAAATAAAGAGGCGTGTCTCACAACAGGTTGCATACTGGATTGTTGCTTTTTATTTATTGTTTGTTTCATAAGTTTCCTCTCCTTAATAAGTTTTCTTATCTATATCAAAAGTGTCATCGTATTTTAATTAACATACCTCTATTTAAACACCTCCAGAGTAACACTTCAAGGTATTTAGCTCTTTTGTTAAAATTTGTTACCTAATTTGACATCTCATGACAACACCTCATACTTTAGGCCGATTTTTTTCTCTCCATCTTGTTCTACATTTTAATAGATTGTATATTAAATATAACAACACAATCAGAAAGGTGATTACCATGAATAAAGAGTATTTTTTTATCGAGCTAAAACTTTATTTAAAACCACTACCAGAAGAAGAACAAATAATTATTATCAATAAATATGAGCAATTATTTCAAGAAAAAACTGAAGAAGGATTGTCAGAATACGACATCACGACATCACTTCCAACACCAAAAATGATTGCTACTACCATTTTTAAAGAGTTAGGTGTGCCTTTTAATACCCCTCATCAAACAAATGATGATTGGGTTGAGATATCACAAGAGGATAACTCAACAGATATTCCTTATACAGAATATGATCTTCCTCAATCAAAAATGAGCCACTTATTCCAACTAGTAGGGCTTTTCTTTCTTAATTTTTGTTTTATGTTTTGGTTTATCTTTACTGTGGCAATCTTGATTGCCTCAGCTTGGCTAGTTGTGGCGACTTTTATTTTGAGTCCGTTAATTGGTCTTTACATGATTGGAGTTGCGGCAACAAGTTATGCTTGGTTCCAGTTCTTTGTCAGTTTAGTACTTCTTGGTATTGGTTTAATTGGTTTTGTCATAGGTATTCCAATTACTAAAGGTGCTTTAAAACTATTTTCAATTTACGGAAAATGGAATATGCGTATTGTGAGAGGGGTAGCCTAAATGAAGAAAAAAACAATCAGCTCTATTATTATTTTAGGTATTGTATTCATTATTGTTGGTGCCATTGGTGCAGGTATTAGTCATGCGCGTGTTGAAAAAGCGCAACAAGAGGCTAAAATTAGTAAAAAAGAAGCTGTTAAATCAGCTGACACACTAAATCTAACAGTAAGTAATGTTGCCCATATTCATATCGAAGAATCCCATGACAATAATATTTACATGAATAAAGAGGTCAGTAATCCAAATGGTAAAAATAAAACAGACTGGAAGGTTACACAGAAAAATAAACAACTAGATGTATCCATTATAAATGATGAGAATAAACGCTCCCGCTCTTTTCTCTTCTTCCATAATGTTTATTATGCTCAAGACACTATTTACTTACAAATCCCATCATCTCTAAAAAATATTCAAGTTAATGGAAATCAAGTTGACTTAAGCATGTACGGGACTAAAGCTAGTAATTTAGATATTAACCTTGAAAAAGGACAGATTAGTCTAGGAGACGTTAAGGCCAAAACTATTAATATCAACTCTAAAGATAGCTATATTACCTTGTCAGAATTAAAAGTAGAGAATAAACTGCAAACTCAGGCAACAACAGGCAGCATTGAACTCCGAGATAGTGCAGCTAAAGAAATTGAACTTAAAACGACTCATGGAAGTATTATGACTGACAACACGAAAGGTAACCTGGCCCTTTTATCAGAGAATGGTGACGTGTCAATCAACCATCAAACAGGATCTCTGAGTGCTAAAACGGACAATAGTGACATTACCTTCCATAATGACCAGTTACAATCTCTTACTGAGCTAAATTCCACTCATGGAAATATCTCAATTGAAACAACTCAAAAATCTTTAGATAATAGTCAACTAGAATTAAAAACAGAACTTGGTTCTCTTGATATATTTAATAAAAATTTAGAAAATGAACAAACGCTTAAAACAAATAAAGGCAAGTCAGTCTTAAAAGCTACAACTAACAGTGGCGACATCACGATTAATGAGATGGATGATTATGATACTGAGTACGGTTATAACTAAATCATGGTATAATGTTTAACGGGCTTTGACTAACAAAGTCCGTTTTAATTTTTAGGAGGTTCTTATGGAAAAAACAAAATTATATTGGTATTATGCAGCAAGTATTTGTCTATTATTATTTGCAATGATTGCTTATTTTGTCGTATCAAATGTGGGGGTTTTAGCTGGACTTGATGATCCTATTATTCACCTAATACGTGGTAATTTAACTCCTGAGAAAACAACGATTTTTAAATATTTTACAAAATTTGGTAACACCTCAACGATTGTCTTACTAACTGCTTTAGTTGCTGGACTTTTGTATGTCAAAGCAAAAGATAAGGTAGCGAGTTATTGGTTATTAATCAATATCATCTTAATTCAAGGTGCTGGTAACTTTACTTTGAAAAAAATATTTGACCGTCCACGTCCAGATGTTGAACATTTAGTGACAGCTTACAATAATAGTTTTCCTAGTGGTCATGCTATGGGAAGTATGTTGTTTTACGGGACTCTGATCTTTTTAGCTCATCGCTATATCCAAAATAAAGGATTGCGTTTAACGATTCAAATTCTATTTGGCATTCTAATTTTACTTGTTGGAACAAGTCGGATTTATTTAGGGGTTCACTACCCAAGCGATATTTTAGGTGGGTACTTACTAGGAGCTGCTTGGTTGTGCTTTAGTTACCCGTTCTTTGAAAAATATGAATTTATCCAGAATTTTAAGGGGAAGAGATAAATGTTTCAATTCAATGAAGGAGACAATAAACGTTATTACACATGGAACACAGCTTTAAGGGAAGTGTTCCATGATAAAGTTTTTAAAGTTCCCATTGATGGTGGGTTTGATTGCCCAAATAGAGATGGTACAGTCGCTCATGGTGGCTGTACTTTTTGTAGTGTCTCAGGTTCAGGGGATATGATTGTTGCACCAAGTGATCCTTTACCTATTCAATTTATTAAAGAGGTCGAGCAAATGCATCAAAAATGGCCTCAAACTACTCAGTACATTGTTTATTTTCAAAATTTTACTAACACCCACGCCCCACTTGAAGTCATTAAACATCGCTTTGAACAAGTGATTAACGAAAAAGGTGTGGTGGGTTTATCGATTGGAACTCGTCCTGATTGCTTACCTGATGATGTCATAGAGTATTTGGCAGAGTTAAATGAACGCCTGTACCTATGGGTGGAACTTGGACTTCAAACAACTTATGAATCTACTAGTAATATGATTAACAGGGCCCATGATTACCAAACTTATTTAGATGCTATATCAAAACTTAGAAAACACAACATCAACGTCTGTACCCATTTAATAAATGGACTACCTGGTGAAACTTATGACATGATGATGGAAAATGTGAAACGAACAGTATTAGACTCAGATATACAAGGAATTAAGCTTCACCTGCTCCACTTAATGAGTAATACACGAATGGAGAAGGACTACCTAGAAGGAAAACTACAACTCCTAACACAAGAGGAATATACTGCTTTAACTTGTGATCAATTAGAAATTATCCCTCCAGAAATTATTATTCACCGCCTAACTGGAGACGCTCCTCGTGATACAATTATTGGACCTATGTGGAGTTTAAAAAAATGGGAAGTCCTAAACGGGATTGACCATGAATTACAAAAAAGACAAACCTATCAAGGAATTTATAATATCAGGCAAAGGAGCTAGTTATGTTACAAACAGCACTTAGATTTAGTCATGATTTACTAAAAGAATGTGTCAAACCAGGAGATGTGGTGGTAGATGCCACGATGGGAAATGGGCATGATACTTATTTTTTAAGACAGTTAGTTGGAGATACTGGTTTTGTTTATGCTTTTGATATTCAAGAAGAAGCACTACTATCTACCCAAAGACGCTTAGAAAAAGATAACTTATTTAACAGGGTTGAATTAATTCATCAAGGTCATGAAACAATTGATAATATATTCCCAACTGATACTAAGTTAAATGCTGCTGTTTTTAATTTAGGATATTTACCACGAGGAGATAAATCCATCACCACACTAAGCCAAACAACATTAAAAGCTCTACGCTTTATGCTAGATAAACTAGCTGATGAAGGTAGAATTATTTTAGTTCTCTACTCAGGTCATGATAGTGGCAAAGTAGAAAAAGAAGATGTCTTAATGTTTGCTGAAAAACTCCCACAAGAAGAATTTTCAGTTCTAACATATCAATTTATTAATCAGCGTAATGCCCCACCATCTCTTTTATGTATCGAAAAGAGAAAAACACAGACTAAAAGCTAATGTTATCTTCTAGCTTTTAGTCTATTTTTTATAGTCAACCAACGTCACTAGTATAACCATGATATAATAACAACAGCCTTATTTATGTTAGGAGTCCATCAATATGAAACAAAAGCTCAAACAATTTTTTAGCCGTATATCACTACAAACGATTATTATTGCTATTGTTACACTAACCATTTTTATTTCTCTTATTTCTACCTCCTTTTTTATTCAAGATTATGTCGTAAAAAATGAATACACTGATGCAAAAGACAAAATGGAAACTATCGCTAAAATATTTGCTACTAATGAGCAAGTAAAAGAAGCGATCATGAACGATGAACAAGCAAGTGTGATTCAAAACTTATCTTTAGAAGTTGCTAAACTGAGCGATTTAGATTTTATCGTAGTATTAGATAAAGACTTAATTCGCCTATCCCATCCTGATTCTAGTGCTATAGGTAAACCATTTTCAAATATTGAAGATGCTACAAAAGCTCTTAATGGGACTGAACATTTTTCTACAAGGGAAGGTGTTTTAGGAGATGGGCTTCGTTTTTTTGTTCCTGTCAAAGATGACGAGGGCAATATTATTGGTGTGATTTGTGCTGGTATGACTATTAGTACCATTGATGCTGAAATATATGGCTTACAAAAGCGGATTAGTTTAGGTTTGCTACTAGGATTAGCTATTGGAATCATCGGAGCTATCATTAGTAGTAAAACAATTAAATCAATTCTCTTTGGGCTTGAGCCAAAAGATATTGCAAGTATGGTAACTGAAAAAAACCTAATTAATGATGAGATTAACGAAGGTATTATCGCCATTGACCAACATCATACCATTACATTAGCCAATCATGCTGCTAAATATATGCTTCATGAGGTAGATATTAACTTAGTTGAGCAGACAATGATTGATGAGGATATATTCAATTTATTGTTTAGACATTGTTTTAATTCTCAAAAAAAAGAAACTGATCAAGAAGTCACTTTGCATCATTTAAGTTTAATTGCTTCAATTTCACCAATTTTTAATAACAAGGTGTTCAATGGTGCCGTAGTTACTTTTCGTGATCAATCTGAAATGACACAACTTATGCATACATTAAGAGGTAGCCAACAATACATTGATGCTCTTAGAGCCCAGACACATGAATTCATGAATAAAACCCATGTCATTATGGGCTTAATCGAACAAAAAGATTATAATAGCGTCCAAGCCTATATTAAACAAATTAGCCATGACTATAAAAAAGAAGTAGGGTTTGTGACTGATATGATCAAATCTCCTGCCATAGCTGGATTTATCATTGGTAAAATTAATGAAGCCAGTGAGCAAGATGTGACTATTATTTTAGATAATCAATCATTCTTACCAGAACTTGCTATGACTGATACAATTCATGAAGTCGTTCAAATTCTAGGATCATTGATTGATAATGCTATTGATGCTACAAAAGGGCAGATGATCAAACAAATCAATTTATTTATTTTATACGAATCAGAAGGAGATATTTTAATTATTGAAGTCAAAGATACAGGACAAGGTATTCTTACTGAGTCTAGTGATATGATTTTTCAAAAAGGGTTTTCTACTAAAGGAGAAAATAGAGGTTACGGCTTATCTGCACTCTCTCAAATTATGAAACAACATGATAGCACAATTGATATACAACCCAACAAACCTCATGGTACTATTTTTTATATTGAATTACCTGGTATTAAGAAAGGGGCTTACAATGAAAATACTTATTATTGAAGATGATCCAATGGTTGCTCAGCTAAATGAACAATTCTTAAAAGAAACCCCCACTGTTACTGTTGTAGGTAATTGTCGGAGTACACTAGAAGCAAAAGAAATCATGACTCAGACTGCAATAGATTTACTCCTACTAGACAACTACCTCCCACAACAGACGGGGATTGAATTCTTAAGTGAACTTAGACAGATGAATAATCATATCGGTGTTATCTTAGTTACTGCAGCTAATGATATGGAGACAATTGATAGAGCTTTAACACTTGGTGTTATTGATTACTTAGTCAAACCCTTCTCATCAGATCGTTTCCATCTAGCAATAAAAACAGCCTTAAATAGAAAACGAATTATGGAACAATTTAATAATGTTAATCAAGAAAATATTGATAAATTATTCCATGACCAAATAGATAAGAAAACAAACTTAACCTTTGATGAAGAAAGTTTACCAAAAGGATTATCAAAATTAACTATGAAAAAAGTACTTCAGCATATTGAAGTAGAACCAACTGCTTTTTCAACAGAACAACTAGCCAAAAAAATTGGTATCTCTCGTATTTCAACAAAAAAATATTTAACTTATCTAGTGGAAACAAATACCCTGGTTGAACATATGGAATACCAAGATATTGGACGACCTATTACCCTTTACACATTAAATCAAGCATAAAAAAATTCCTTCTATTGGCAGAATAGAAGGAGTTTTTTTATTTAATTTTTATAGCACACTATTGGCAGTTGAACCTGTTTCTAAGACATCATTGAAGTTTTCATAGCTTGTTTCAATCATATTCATTAGAGCCTCATCAGTGTTAGATCCAATATGAGGTGTTACAAGAACACGTGGATACATATTGATTAATTCTTCAACAACTGGATCTGGTAAATCTTGGTCTTCACCAAATTGTTTAAAGAATAAATCTTTTTCATTGGCAAACACATCTGTCCCAAATCCTTCTAAATGATTAGATTTTAAGGCTTCTAAAATCGCTTCATTATCTTGTAACTCCCCACGAGCTGTATTGATTAAAATAGCACCTGGCTTCATTTTACTAATGAATTCAGCATTAACCATTTTGTCATTTTCTCCTGGAATATATGGTACATGTAAACTAACAATATCAGATTCAGCTAATAAGTCATCTAGAGATGTATAAGTTAACACATCACGTACTGCATCATTTTCATAAATATCATAACCTAAAACTGTGGCACCTAAACCTTTGAATAATTGAGCTTCAGTAAAACCAATTTTTCCAGTTCCGATAATCCCAACTTTACAGTTTCTGATTTCTTTACTAAACATTGTATTATCTACAATGAAATTTCTCTTAGATGTTCTAGCAGTTGTATGTGCAGTGTGACGTAGTAGCATCATAGCTAGTGTTAGTGATAACTCAGCAATCGCATTTGGCGAATATGATGGCACACGAGCTACCTCTAAGTTGTAATCTTTTGCCGCATCTAAATCAATATGGTTAAAACCAACTGTTCTAGTAAAGACATATTTTACACCATGATCTTTCATTTTTTCAATGTTTTCACGGTCAGCTACACAGTTTCCTCTAAGTAACACAGCATCATGATTATAGGCAGTTTCAATGTTGTCATGTGTTAATAAATCTTCAATCAAGGTTAACTCATAACCATATTTGTTTAAATCATTAAAATAAGGAACTTCGTTAGGTCTTACCCCGTAACACGCAATTGTAAATGTCATTCCAGTTTCCTACTTTCCATTTGTATTTTTTAGAAAATACCCATTTTACCAATAACTTCTAAGACAATAATCCAAACAGGTGTCATAACAACGGCTAAAACTGTTGAAATTAGTGAAGCATTTGATGCTAAAATAGGCTTTTTGTTGAAACTGATCGCATAGGCAGCTGCGACAGTTGCAGTTGGTGCTGCCATCATTATAATAATTGTAGCCAAAGCTTCAAAGCTTATTGGTAAAATATTTGTAATTGTTAATAAAGTTAATAAAACAATATTGATTAGTGGTACAATAATCACTTTCATAAAACTATAGTACCAAGATGTTTTATCAGATGCAGCATCTTTAAAGCTTACTTCACCAAGTGTTGCTCCAATTGATAGCCAAGCAAGTGGTGATGCTAAACCGGCTAAGTAAGTCATTGGTTTAAATAACCATACAGCTGTCTGATCAATTCTTAAGAAGGCAACTTGGTGAGCCACACCTTCTGGATTCATAACTGTCACTTGTGGTAAGTATCCCTGGAATACCCAAATTAATAAACCGGCAAATGTAGCAATGATGATTGGATTCATAAACATTGTCTTAATATTTTTAGCTTCCATTTTTAACCCACTCATTTTAATGTAACCATATGAGTATAAGAAAATACGGTAACCAATGTTAAAGATAGATGAGAACATTACCCCAATTGGACCATATAAAGCACTAACGATTGGTGTTCCAAAGAATGTTGTTGATCCAAAAATAGTTAAAACACGTAGAGTATCTTGCTCGTCACCTTTGTATTTCATAAATAATGGCTTAGAAACAAAAATTAAAATAATATAAATCAAAATACCCCAAACTAATACGTTACGACCTTGTCTTAATGTTTCATGATCAATATCTTGCATAAATGCGTTAAAAGCTAATGCTGGAAGTGCTACTGTTAATACAACTTTTGATAAAATTTTACCAACTTCAGCTGAAAAAATACCTTTCTTACGGCAGAAAAAACCTAATAAAATAATAAAGACTGTAGACGTGATAGCACTAACTATATTCATATCCGTCATGGTTGATATAATAACTTCTCCTATGTGCATAACTGAACCCTCCAAAATTTTTATATGTTATACCACAAGAGTTCCCTTCCCTCTGTGCTATATTCATAGCATAAACCATCATTGTGAAAAAATTAACTATATGTAACTAATGATACTTTTGTAACTTATGTAAGTAATATTTTTTATATGATTTTTATTATGAAATAGGTATTTTAGCTGATTTCTTATTTTTTAATAGTTTTTCATCTATGTTTTATTATTGTTAATATTTTCACTTTAAGGCTCAAAAAAACAACTCTATTAAAGAGTTGTTAAAGAATCTTTCTTTTGAAAATAATTTAAAACATAAGAAATAATAATTAGGCTGACACCAACAATAAACACGTTGTGAATGCTTTCGTATAATACACCTCTTAAGTCTCCTACTAAGTGTTGCGGTAGTGACCCTGCTGTGTGAGGGTTAATTAATTCATTCATCATATCCTTATCTAGGCTTAAAGCCTCACGTTTTGTTAATCCATTATTCATCGTTTCATTTAATACTAAACCAAAAATAGAAATCATGATTGTTTGACCCACTGTTCTTGATAGAGTGAAAAATGAAGTCGCTACTCCTATAAACTCGTGTGGAATACTAGTTTGAGCTAAGACAGTTAAAATCGTCATAGTCATACCAAAACCAATTCCTAACACTCCTGAGAAAACTAAAAATAAACCGTATGATGTAGTAGCATTAGCTAATACTAAAAATAGGCCACCTATAAGAATTGGCAGTAAACTAATCATAATTGATAGTCTACTATTCCATACTTTCATAGCCTTTCCACCAGTAAATGAGCCAACCATCCAAATCACTGACATCGGAGCTAATACGATACCACCTAAGGCAGCTGTTGTCCCTTGAATCCCTTGCATCCACATAGGAATATAAACCTCTACACCCATTAAAAAACCACTAATGAGGGCTGCTATAATATTTACAATGACAAATGTTCTATTCTTAAATAAATCAAGTGAAATAATTGGGTCTTTAGCACGTTTTTCTACCCAGACAAACCCAATCACACCTAAAATAAATAAGACAAATGAACCAATCGTTACAATACCAAAACCTTCTTTTACCATTTGGAAGCCGTATAATAGAAATAAAAGCATCACCATCATTAAAATGCTTCCCAAATAATCAATAGGAGCTTTGTCAACCACGCGTTTTTCCTCAACTAAGAAAATCCAAACTAAAATCATTAAAATAATACCAATCGGAACATTTATTAGGAAAATCCAGTGCCAACTCCACGCGTCAACAATAAAACCACCAGCCAGAGGTCCTACAATACTTGCAATTCCCCAAGCAGCACTATTTAAACCTAAAATGCTTGCTCGTTTATCCACTGGGTAAATATCAGCAATAATGGTTAAAGAGACAGGAACAATAGAGCCTGCTCCAATTCCTTGAATCGCTCTAAAAATAATTAATTGCATCATATTTTGACTCATTCCTGAAAGGGCCGAGCCGATAATAAAAATTAATACTCCCGTTAAATAAATCGGTTTACGACCGATTTTATCTGCCAATTTCCCATAAATTGGTGTCATCATCGCACTGGCTAATAAATAAATCGAGAATACCCAGTTCATAATCTCTATACCTTTTAACGACCCTACAATAGTAGGCATTGCCGTTGAGACAATCGTTCCCTCTACAGCTGTCATAAATGTGGCAATAAACACACTAGCTGTAATCACTTTTACATTTGTTTCTCTCCTCTTTTGCATATCTTCCCCCTAAAAAAATTGAACTCTGATTAGACAGGTGCCTAATCAGAGTCTTGTTATGCTATTCATTAAAAAATGCTTTTAAAGCATCTACTTTATCCGTTTGCTCCCAAGTAAAATCAGCCTCTTCACGGCCAAAATGACCATATGCAGCTGTTTGTTGGTAAATTGGACGTCTTAAATCTAGCATGTTTATAATACCAGTTGGTGATAAATCAAACAACTCCCTAACAGCTAAAATTAATCCTGATTCAGGAACAGTACTTGTCCCAAATGTTTCAATTGAAATAGAGACAGGCTGTGCTACACCAATAGCATAGGCCAATTGAACTTCACAAGCAGAAGCAAGTCCTGAGGCAACAATATTTTTTGCAATGTATCTTGCTGCATAACTTGCTGAGCGGTCAACTTTTGTAGCATCTTTACCAGAGAATGCACCACCTCCGTGGCGAGCATATCCTCCGTAAGTATCTACAATAATTTTACGCCCTGTTAGACCAGAATCTCCTTGAGGACCCCCAATAACAAAACGGCCTGTTGGGTTAATATAATATTTTGTTTCATTATCTAATAAATTAGCTGGAATGACATCTTTAATAACTAAGTCCATCACATCTCGCTGAATTTCTTCCAAAGTCACATCTTCATCATGTTGTGTACTCACTACAACTGTATCCACACGTACTGGTTTTTTATTTTTATCATACTCTACAGTTACTTGAGATTTAGCATCTGGGCGTAAATAACTAAGCGTACCATCTTTACGTAATTCAGATAATTTACGTGTGATTCTATGACTTAAAGCGATAGGTAAAGGCATTAATTCAGGTGTCTCATCAATAGCATAACCAAACATTAACCCTTGGTCCCCTGCACCTAAGTTTTCCACATTATTATTATCTTCACGCGTTTCAAGTGAAGCATCTACCCCCTGAGCAATATCCGGTGATTGCTCATCGATTGCTACCATAACAGCACACGTATCTCCGTCAAACCCATGGAGTGCACTCGTATAGCCAATCCCTTTCACTGTCTCTCTGACTACCTTTTGAATATCAATATAGGCTGAGGTTGTAATCTCGCCAAATACTAACACTAATCCCGTGGTCACTGATGTTTCACAAGCAACTCTAGCCATTGGATCTTCTTTTAAGATAGCATCTAAAATAGCATCACTAATTTGATCAGCTACCTTATCTGGATGACCTTCTGATACAGACTCTGATGTAAATAACATTCTTTCTTTCATAATTTTCCATTCCCCCTATTTTTTGGTCGGTTACAAGGCATTTTTACAACAAATGTAAATCCTATCGGGAATCTTGTAACCCTTACAGTATAACAGAATTTTTTTTTTTTACCTACTGAATACTAGGATACCCTTGACCTTTCACAAAACTTACCATAAAGTAAGATTATCAAATAAAAAAGAGGGAAACATCTTGATAAAAAAACAAATTCTATGGCAAAACATAGCATTAACATTGATTATCGTCGTTATCCAAACTATCATATCCATACTACCTAGCATTTTATTTCTAAGAAATAGTAGTCAAGGAGCAAGTGTTTTAACATTCATGGTTATCTACTTACTTATTAGTGATTTTTTCCAACTTGTTGGCCAATCTTCCTATAAAAAAGGGAAGTTTATGTCTATTCCTATTTATGGCATTAAAATTATTATTAGTGTGATTTTAATTTTGCTAATTATCAAACAGACTGCTCTTCAATTTGGATTAATTCTACTAGCTTATGAGTTGTTTCAATTACTGACTTTTTCGAAACAATTTTTTTATATGGATTCAGTACTCTACTCACTGACAAATGCATTTTTTAAAGGTATTGTCTTTAACCAGCTACTCACTATACAATACCCTTATAATTATGACTTTGAGTTAATTCAACCATTTATCTTCTCCTTTTTAATTATTTTACTCATCACTGTTTTAACACAAGGCATGTATACCTTTTTAAAACGCCATGTTAAATTTTTCATTTTAGGTATTGTCAGTCTTATTGCTATTTATTTCTTACTTATACATCAGTTAATAGGAAATCAGCTAAACATTGCTAAATTTATTATCTTTATTATCCTAAACATTGGTACACTTTATTTCTTTTTAACATCAGATCATACAAAAAGAAAAGAAGTCGTACTTAATCTATTTGCTTTAATCAGTCTATATATTTACTACATATAAAAAATGAGGGTGACTCAACAGTCACCCTCATTTTTGTCTATTCTTTAATTAATGTTTCAAGTCCTACAATCATCATCTCTTCAAATGTTGTTTGACGCTCTTCTGATGTTGTTTCCTCACCTGTAATCATATGATCACTTACTGTCATTAAAGCTAAAGCTTGAACGTTGTACTTAGCTGCTAAGTAATAAATAACTGCTGCTTCCATCTCAACACCTAACACACCGTATTCACCTAATTTAAAGACTGGTGACAGGTCATCATCATAAAATGTATCATTTGATAAAACATTTCCTACATGGATCTTAAAATCTTTTTCCTTAGCAATGTTATAAGCTGTTGATAATAAATCGTAATCAGCGATTTGTGGGAAATCAAAGTTAGGAAAATCTTTTCTAATAATCGCAGAATTAGTTGCTGCTGCTTGAGCTAGAACTAAATCACGTACATGAACATCTTCACGCAAAGCACCACAAGTTCCTACACGTAATAATTTTTTCACATCATACTCACGAATTAATTCATTCACATAAATAGCAGCAGAAGGCATTCCCATTCCTGTTCCTTGAACAGAGATACGATGTCCTTTATAAGTCCCAGTGTAACCTAACATACCACGAACCTCATTATAACATTTAGGATCTTCTAAAAATGTTTCTGCAATATATTTTGCTCTAAGTGGATCTCCTGGTAGTAAAATTTTATCAGCGATCTCACCTTTTTTTGCTCCAATATGTACACTCATAATTTAGCCTCCTTAAATTCTCTCTAACGTACGTTTTACTAATTCTTTAAAATCAGCTTTAACACGCTCTGTTGTTTCTACAACCTCTTCGTGATTTAAATTAGCTTGCATACCAGCAGCCAAGTTAGTCACACAAGTAATCCCTAACACACGCATAGACATGTGATTAGCCACAATCACTTCAGGAACTGTCGACATACCAACAGCATCAGCACCTAATGTACGTGACATGCGAATCTCAGCCGGTGTTTCATAAGTTGGACCAGAGTATCCCATATAGACACCTTTTTGTAAGGTAATTTTAAGCTCAGTAGCCACTTTTTTAGCTACCTCACCATAAGCTTTATCATAAGCTTCTGACATATCAGGGAAACGTGGACCTAAGTCTTCTTCGTTTTCTCCCATTAATGGATTATCTCCTGTAAAGTTGATTTGGTCAGTGATTAACATTAAATCCCCAGGTGAGAATGATGTGTTCACACCACCAGCAGCATTTGTTACTACTAATGAATCTGCTCCTAGTGCTTTCATCACACGAACTGGAAAAGTAACAGTTTGCATAGAATGTCCTTCATAGTAATGGAAACGACCTTGCATTGCTAATACTTTTTTACCTGATAAAGTACCATATACTAATTGCCCAGCGTGACCTACTACTGTTGATACTGGAAAGTTTGGAATATCTTCATAAGGAATCACAACTTTACCCTCAATCTCATCTGCCAACTCACCTAAACCTGAACCTAAAATCAAACCAAAATCAATGTTACCAACACCTTGACTTTGAATAAATGCTGCTGTTTCATCTAATCTTGCTCTTAATGTCATGTCTATAAACCCCTTATTTCAATAATTTTAAAAAACTTTTCCCATTTTCTGTTGCAGGAACATCAAAATTATCTGCAATTGTTGCTGAAATATCAGCAAAATGACCTTGTGGTAATTGGCCATGACCAGTCATTTTTTCACTATATGTTAATAGTGGTACATACTCACGTGTATGATCTGTTCCAGGGAAGGTTGGATCATTACCATGATCAGCTGTGATCATCAATAAATCATCCTCCTCCATAGCTGCATAAATTTCTGGAAGTCTTTTATCAAATTCTTCCAAAGCTTTACCATATCCTTCAGTGTCACGACGATGACCAAATAATGCATCAAAATCAACTAGGTTAGTAAAACTTAATCCAGTGAAGTCTTCTTTCATTACATCCAATAATTTATCTACCCCATCCATATTTGATGCTGTACGAACAGAATCTGTTATTCCTTGCCCATTAAAGATATCATTAATCTTACCAACAGCAATCACATCTTTTCCAGATTCTTCTAAAGAATTCAGTACTGTCTTACCAAATGGATCAAGAGCATAATCATGACGATTTGGTGTACGTTTAAAGTTACCAGGCTCACCCAAGTACGGTCTAGCAATAATACGACCAATCATATAAGGATCATCTTTTGTGATCTCACGTGTATATTCACAAATACGGTATAACTCATCTAATGGAATCACATCTTCATGAGCTGCAATTTGTAAGACAGGGTCAGCTGACGTATAGATAATCAAGTCTCCTGTTTTCATTTGTTCTTCACCAAAATCTTCAATAACTTGAGTACCACTATAAGGTTTATTTGCCCCCATAATAATACCACGTCCTGAAAATTCGCTAATTTTATCTAATAGGTCTTGCGGAAAACCTTCTGGGAATACTCTAAATGGTGTTTGAATGTCAAGTCCCATAATTTCCCAGTGACCTGTCATTGTATCTTTACCAACAGAAACTTCTTCTAATTTTGTTGCATAACCTAGGTGATCTTTGACTGGTTTTACACCTTTAAGATTTTCAATAGTACCTAATCCTAATTCTTCCATATTCGGTACATCTAAACCAACAGTATCAGCAATATGACCTAGCGTGTGACTACCTTTGTCACCGAATTTTTCTGCATCTGGAGCTTCTCCAATACCCACAGAATCCATAACGATTAAGTGAATTCTTTTAAACATTTCTATTCCTTCTTCCACTTATATTTTATTAAAAACCCTCCTCTAATATAGAGGTACTAACTAGAGAAGGGTCATAAATCATATTATTTAGATTTAATATATGTTTTACCAATTGCTTTAGGTCCTTTAGAGCGTCCAAAGAACAATACTAAAACGATAATTGTTAATGCATATGGTGCACTTTCTAAGTAAACTTTTGGAATACTTGAAATAATTGGTAAGCTGTCTCCTACAATACTTAAGTTTTGTGCAAAACCAAAGAATAGGGCTGCTCCCATAGCGCCAAGAGGATTCCACTTACCAAAGATCATCGCAGCCATCGAGATGAAACCTTGACCAGAGATCGTTGTAATAGCGAATCGTCCAGAAATTGTTTGAGCAAATACCGCACCACCAATACCACCTAAGAAGCCAGAAATTAACACACCAGCATATTTCATACCGTAAACATTAATTCCTAACGTATCAGCAGCTTGAGGATTCTCACCTACTGAACGTAATCTCAAACCAAAACGTGTTTTATAGATAACAAACCAAGCAATAATAGCAAACAGAATCGCTACAAAAGCTGGAGCTGATGTCTTCTCAAATAATAAAGGACCAATAAATGGGATTTTACTTAACCCAGGAACTTTCCAATAACCAAACGTTTCAACAACTTGATCCGTTTGACCTTTTCCGTACAACACTTTAACTAAGAAAATTGCTAAAGCTGGTGCTAACATGTTGATAACTGTACCACTAATGATATGATCTGCACGCAAGTTAATTGTCGCTACCGCATGTAGAACAGATAGTAACATACCAACGAATCCACCAACAAGTAAAGCAAGCCACGGGGTCCATACACCAAATGTACTTGCAAATGTTAAGTTAAATACGACTGAACTAAAAGCACCCATTACCATGATACCTTCTAAACCAACGTTAACAACTCCACCACGCTCAGAGAACGTTCCACCAAGTGCTGTAAAGACTAGAGGAGTTGAGTAAACCAGTGTTTGTGTAATAATCGAAGCAATTGTTGACATTGTATCTGCACCCATTATGATTTACCTCCTTCAACTTTACTAACTTGTGTTACTTTTTTCTCTTTGTTCTTATCTTCAATTTTTTTCAAAATAAATTTGATTAAATAACTAATACCTACAAAGAAGATGATTGAGGCAATAATCACATCTACTAACTCTGTTGGTACACCTGCTCTTAGTGGCATACCTTGTCCACCAAGTTTTAAAATACTAAATAGTAAAGCAGATAGTAAGATACCAATTGAAGTACCACCACCAAGAAGTGAGACGGCCATACCGTCAAAGCCAATACTTAGTGAACTACTTTGAATAAAGAAGTTGCCAAATGTACCAAGTCCATACACAACCCCACCCATACCAGCTAAAGCTCCTGATATCACCATTGAAAGGACAATAATTCTATTACTATTCATACCAGCATACTTAGATGCAAGTGGGTTTAAACCAACTGATGTAATTTCATATCCAAGAGTTGTTTTCTTCATTAAGAACCATACTAAAACTAAACAAATAAGAGCAAAGAAAATACCTAAGTTAAGCCTTGAACCACCACTAATACTTGATAAAAATTCTGTTCTAAGGGATGCGTTTGCTCCAACCATTTTCGTTGTTCCTTTAGTTGAAATAAATTGTTCAGGGATAACATTATTAACCAAGTGAGTACTGACGTATAATAAAATATAGTTCATCATAATTGTTACAATAACCTCACTGGTTTCGTTATAAGCTCTTAGTATCCCTGGAATAGCTGCTGCAAGTGCCCCGGCTAATACACCAACAACAATGACAATAGTCAAAGCAATAGGTTTTGGTACAGACTCGCCAATTGCTAAACCAACCCACACACTAGCAATCCAACCAGCTAAAGCCTGACCTGGAAGACCAATATTAAAAAATCCAGCTGCACTTGCAACCGAGAATCCCAAAGCTGTAAAAATCAAAGGACCGGCTGTTACAAAAATCTCACCAATACTTTTTGGTGATTGAAAAGCTGTATCAAGCATGGCTTTATACCCTAATATCGGATTGTAACCAAAAATCATCATAATAATAGCACCTAAGATGAATCCCATAACAACAGATAAAATAGGAACTAAAATACCATTCATCTTACTAAATTTAAATCTAAACATCAGTTCCACCTGCCTTCATGCCTAATTCTTTTCTTGCTTCTTCCAATGAATAACCAGCCATTAACAGACCCAACTCATTTTCAGTAGTTTCCTTAGGATCAACAATCCCAACGATTTCCCCAGCATGGATAACAGCAATCCGATCAGATACATTTAAAATTTCTTCTAATTCAAAACTAACAACTAAAACAGCTTTACCTTTATCACGGTGATTAATTAAACGCTTATGTATATATTCAATGGCACCAACGTCAAGACCACGTGTTGGTTGAGACACAATCAGTAATTCCGGATCACGATCCATCTCACGAGCGATAATTGCTTTTTGTTGATTACCACCAGATAATGCTTTAACTGGTACTTTTTCACTTGTTGTACGAACATCATACTCTTCTATTAGCTGTTTAGCATATGAATCCATATAACCTTGATCTAATATGCCTTTTTTACTCATTGGAGCGCGGTAATACGTTTGTAAGGCAATATTTTCTGATACTGTCATATCAAGAACTAATCCGTACTTATGCCTGTCTTCAGGGACATGTCCAACGCTTGTTTCTGTAATTTGACGTGGTTTTAGATTAGTCACATCTTTATCTCGAACCATCACCTTACCTGACTCAACTTTTGTCAAACCAGTAATCGCTTGAATTAATTCTGTTTGACCATTGCCATCAATCCCTGCAATACCTACAACTTCTCCAGCTCTAACATCTAAACTCAAACCTTTAACAGCATCTAGTCCACGACTATCTTTAACTACCAAATCTTCTACAGATAAAACTACCTCTTTTGGATCAGCCGGTTTTTTCTCTGTTTTAAATGATACAGAACGTCCAACCATCAAGTCAGCTAATTGTTGAGATGATACGTCTGCAACATTAACCGTATCAATACTCTTACCTCGCCTAATAACCGTACAACGATCAGCTACTTTCTTAATCTCATCTAACTTATGCGTAATAATAATAATAGATTTACCCTCTTTAACTAACTCTTTCATAGTTAAAATCAGCTCATCAATTTCTTGAGGAGTCAACACAGCTGTCGGCTCATCGAAAATAACAATATTAGCGCCACGATAAAGTGTTTTTAAAATCTCAACACGCTGCTGCATCCCAACAGAAATATCACTAATCAAAGCATTTGGATTCACTTCCATACCATACTGTTTCGAAATACGCTCTAACTCTTTGATTGATTTACCACTATCAAGAACACCATTTTTAATTGGTTCATCACCTAATATAATGTTCTCAGTTACTGTAAAAGCATCAACTAGCATAAAATGCTGATGCACCATACCAATTCCCAAACGATTTGCATCTGTCGGGTTTGCAATTGTGACCGGTTGACCGTCCATAAAAATCTGACCGCTTGTCGGTTGTAGCAATCCAGATAAAATATTCATTAAGGTTGATTTACCAGCACCGTTTTCTCCTAACAATGCGTGAATCTCACCTTTTTTAATCTGGAGATTGATATTGTCATTTGCTTTAAAATCACCAAATTGTTTTGTGATATTACGCATCTCTATGACATAATTTTCCTCACTCATGATTTCACACCTCTTCATTATTATCACACTTCAAAGTTTAGACTTTGAAGGAAAGAGAAAATTTATTTTCTCATTTCTTTAAAGCCTAAAAAGAAAAAACTTTATGGAAAGTTTTCCATTTTCATTATGTCTACTTCCCATAAAGTCTTCTGATTTGTGTGTCTTTAATTATTATTTTTTAGCTGCTTTTTCTGGAGTTTCTGGAACTTCTACTTTTCCATCAATAACATCTTTACGTGCTTTTTTAACTGCTTCAATTGCTTTGTGATCTAAGTGACCTTCAGTTAATTCAACACCGCCTTCTTTAAGACCATAAACTAAAGTATCTCCACCAGGGAATTCACCTTTTTGAGCTTTTTCAGTTACGTCTTTAACAGCAGCTCCTACACCTTTAACAGTTGAAGTTAAAGTAAAGTTATCTTCTTTACCATCTTTGTTTTTGTAGTTTCCATCTTCTTCTTGATCTCTATCTACACCGATAACCCAAACTTTTTTATCATCACTTGCTTTTTCATTTAAATCTTTAGCTTCTTGGAATACACCAGTTCCAGTACCACCTGATGCATGATAAATGATGTCCACACCACTTTGATACATATTAGCAGCTAATGCTTTACCTTTAGCTGGATCACCAAATGAAGCTGCATATTTCACATCAACTTTAATATCTTTACCTAATTCTTTTGCTCCGTCTTCAACACCTTTTTCAAAACCAGCTTGGAAACGGTCAATAACGACACCTTCTTCACCACCAACAAAACCTACTTTATCAGTTTTTGTTGAATGAGCTGCTGCAATACCAGCCAAGTAAGCTGCTTCATTATCTTTAAATGTTAATGACACAACGTTATCTTTTCCTTCAATAACAGCATCTACTAAACCAAATTGAGTTTCTGGATTTTGATCAGCTGCAGCTGCAATAGCATCTGTTAGTAAGTAACCAATACCAAAGATTGTTTCAAAGTTACTTGAAACGGCTTGATCAATATTTGTTGTATATTGGCTAGCATCTGTTGATTGGAAGTAATCGTATCCTTTAACACCTTTTTCAAGTTTGTTTTCTTCACCCCAAGATTTTAAACCTTCCCAAGCTGATTGGTTAAATGATTTATCATCTACCCCACCAACGTCAGTAATGATAGCTGCTGTATGTACTTCGCTATCTGGTTTTGCATCAGATACGTTTTCTCCACCGATTGTTTTATCGGCTTTGTCTGCGCCACCACATGCTGTTAGAGTTAAAATTAATCCTGCTGTTAATAGTCCTGCACCAAATTTTGTTGATTTCTTCATCTTGAAAAACCTCCGCTTAGTTTTTGTATTTTGATATAGTTATTCAACTTCTACTTCTACAAAAGAATATGGTAATAATTCTCGCATCGTTGTTTCTTTAATATCCCCTTCTAAATTACATAATGTAACAGGCATATCTGGTTCACAAAACTCGACTAATACTTGTCGGCATGCTCCACACGGTGATATAGGCTCTCTAGTGTGTCCAACGACAACTAAATGTTTAAATTCCTTGTCACCTTCTGAAATAGCTTTAAAAATCGCTGTACGTTCAGCACAATTTGTTAAGCCATAAGAAACATTTTCAATATTACAGCCTTCATATACTTTCCCTGACTTTGTCACCAGCGCTGCACCGACTGGAAATTTAGAATACGGCACATAAGCTTTGTGATAAGCATGTTTGGCATGCTCAATCCATTTTTCTTTTTCGTTTGTCATCGTGCTATCTCCTTTTCTTTTCTCGGCATCTTAACCTTAGACAATTCAGAGAATGTTTTGGTGATACCAAACCCCTCCTTTTTATATTAATAATCTTTTTTACTTCTTCCATCATCTGTTTCTAATAATCATTATAACCCATTTTGTGCTTTTTCGTATGAAAACTCTTACTTTATTAATATTCATTAATTATAGCTTAGGTTTAAAATAAAAAAATATGACAGATGTAATTAAGTATAAAAGACTTTAATAGATTATGTTACCTCTAAAATTAAAGATACTATTTTTGAGAGAAATTTTCAATATTCATTAGAAAAATATGAACTTTTTTTCATAATTTTTTTTTATTATTCGGTTATTATTTTATGAATCAAAACAGGTTCCTCACCAGATTCACCAATCTCAATATTGTCATAGATAACAGTCATGACATCTTTCACATCTTCTCTGTTAGCCTGGATTGTCACTAATGGCTCACCTTCAACAACTTCATCACCGACTTTTTTATTTAAATAAAGACCCACTGCATAATCAATTGATTCTTCTTTAGTACGACGCCCTGCTCCAAGCATCATAGCTGCAACACCGATTTGATCTGCCACAATTTTAGATACTACACCTGATTTTTTAGCAGGTACTTCAATAGTATATTTAGCATGTGGCAAAAGCTCAGGATGATCAACAATTGAATCATCACCGCCTTGATTACGAATCATTTCTTTAAATTTATCTACTGCAGCTCCACTATTAATACTCTCTTCTAACATATTACGAGCCTCTTCTAGTGTATCTGCTTTTTTAGCTAAAACTACCATTTGGCTTCCTAAAACATAAACCATTTCCATTAAATCCTCAGGCCCATTTCCTTTAAGTGAATCAATTGCTTCAATAATCTCATTAGAGTTACCAATCGCATTTCCTAAAGGCTGAGACATATCAGAGATAATGGCCATTGTTTGACGATTAGCTAAATGACCTATTCTCACCATTGTATGAGCTAAACGCTCAGCATCATCTAAATTTTTCATAAAAGCACCATCACCAGTTGTCACATCTAACACAATCGCATCAGCACCTGAAGCGATTTTTTTACTCATAATAGAACTGGCAATTAATGGAATTGAATCAACAGTTGCTGTAACGTCTCTTAAAGCATAGATTTTTTTATCAGCTGGTGCTAAGTTACCCGACTGGCCTGTCACAGCCACATGACTCTCATTAACAAGTTTTGTAAACTGATCATTAGGTATTTCTACTTGAAAACCCGGAATAGCCTCTAGTTTATCAATTGTTCCACCTGTATGGCCAAGACCACGACCACTCATCTTAGCCACAGATGCACCTACAGAAGCCACTAATGGCGCTAAGACAATTGTTGTTGTGTCTCCAACACCACCTGTTGAATGTTTATCTACCTTAATACCTTCTATATCTGATAAATCAATAACATCCCCCGACTGACTCATAGCCGTTGTCAGCCAAGTTATCTCTTCATCTGTCATATCTTGAAAATAAACTGACATTAAAAAGGCACTCATTTGATAATCTGTAATATCCTCTGATGTGTAGCCATCAACAATAAAATCAATCTCTTCTTTTGTTAATGTTTTACCGTCTCGTTTCTTTTTTATTAAATCAACCATTCTCATGATAAAATACCCCAATTCTTTTTAGTAAAACGTTTTACGAAGTATCTAATAAAAATCAGTAAAACGATTTACTAATCATTTTCAATTTATAACAGCGCTTTCAATAAGTAATTTATCATGTATATCACTTATTGTCAATTACTTTTGTACTATTTCTAACAATAAATTTTGTTTCAAAAGTTTTATTAGGTACTGGTTCATTCGGAAACTCAATAGCTCTAAGTAAGTAGTTAGCTGCTGTATAGCCAATTTCAAAAGCTGGTTGAAAAACAGTTGTTAAAGGTGGAGTTAAAAATGAAGAAATTTCTAAATCATCAAATCCTACGACAGATAAATCATCAGGAATGGTTAAGCTTAGTTCTCTTGCTGCTCGGTAAGCACCAACTGCCATCTGATCATTTCCACAGTATAGAGCTGTTAGTGGTATCTTTGCTAATAATATTTTAGCTGCTTGATAACCACCATCAATAGTTAAAGGGCCACGACTTAAGTAATCTTCTTTATATAAAATATTGTTATTCATCAAACAATCATAATAAGCATCAAAACGTTCCGTCATTTCATAATAACCAATTTCATTAGTTAACATCCCTATTTTGGAATGCCCGCCATCTATCAGATGTTGTACTGCATCATATGTCCCTTTGTATTCATCAACTAATAAATTACCTTCTTTACGTGTGTTCAGACCTCTATCAATTAAAATATAAGGACTATGCTTCAAATCTTTTTCAAGTTCATGGGAGTTTGGACTAGCCAAAATAATACCATCTACTGATCTATTTTGGAGTTGTTTGATATAATCTTTTTCCATATTTTCTGAATGTCTTGAGTTACATAATAAAATCATATACCCTTTTTTATTAAAATAAGTTTCCACACCTTCAATAACTTTAGAGAAAAACAAATCTGTCACATCAGGTACAATCATTCCCACAGTTTTTGATTGTTTACTAATCATATTTTTAGCAAAATAATCTGGATTATAATCGAAATCCTTAACAGCTTTTAATACTCTTGCCTTAGTTTCTTCACTAAATCTATCACCCTTATGATTTAAAATTTGTGAGACTGTTGTTGTTGATACACCAGCTATTTCAGCTATTTCTTTAATAGTAATTTTCACTCACTACCGCCCCCACCTTAGTTTATCTGGTTATATCATAACAAACTATATCCTAAATAAATAGTCGAAAAAACATATGAAAAAAACCTTGAAATTTTCAATCCAAGATTTTTATAACGATCGTTTTATTTTCCATACGTTCTCAATTGCCCATAAGTTCCAAATTTTTCAACAACTTCAGTTAATTGCTCCTCATTCAATAAAACAGGTTGGCCAATAGATCTCGCTCGGTAATAAAGTCTAGCGACAAATTCAATATCTTTAGCTACCGAAAAAGCTGCTGGTAAATCCTCTCCTACAGCAATTACCCCGTGATTCCCTAACAATAATCCCTTATCCTCACCAATATACTCAAATGCCGTCTGAGCTAATTCTTTCGTTCCAAACGTTTCATAAGGACAACACCTAACCTTCTCACCGATAGAACCAATAATATAGTGAAGGGGTAAAATTTCTTCTTGAAGGCAAGCAAATACCGTTGCAAATTCTGAGTGAGTGTGAACAACACTATTAATATCTGTTGTTTTTTCATAAAAAATACGATGCATATCATATTCACTAGATGGCTGTCGCTCACCTTCCAATACTTCTCCATCTAAAGTCATCAAAACAATATCTTCAACTTTTGTCTCTTCATAAGGGATCCCACTAGGTGTAATCAACATAACACCAGCTTCTCGAATAAAGATACTTAGATTTCCTCCAGTTCCTGTGGTCAATTGTTCTGACAACATTTTTTTACCATAATTTACCAACATGGTTCTCTCTTTTAAATATTTCATTTTACTCATTTCCTTATCATTTTAATAGAATCTTGTTATTTCTTTTTCAAAATAGCTCTCTAAGTCAAAAGGTGAATAAATACCTTTATCTGTGACTACTCCACTAATTCTTGTAGGAGGTGTAATATCAAATGAAGGATAAATCCCTTCAACATTTGGTAATGTATTAGGAATACCACGACACTCTAAAACAAGTTGTGGATCACGTTGTTCAATTTTGATAGCTTCTCTATTTTTTTTATCCTCATCTGGAATGCCAGTTACAAAGTATGGCACACCATACGTTTGGGCTAAAATAGCAATTTGATTCGTTCCAATTTTATTAGCAATATGTCCATCTCTTGTAATAGAATCTGCTGCTGAGGTGAATAAGTCAATATGTTGTGTTTCAAATAAATAGGCTACCATATTGTCTGTAATCACTGTTGTTTTAAAACCCAAGTCAGCTGCACAACTAGCAGTCAATCTAGCCCCTTGTAAGTAAGGTCTCGTTTCTGCACAAAAGACCTCTAAGTCATAACCAGACTCTCTTGCTGCCCTGAAGAGTGTTCCAATAATTGTTTCTCCAAAGCATTGAGTCAATAATTTACCATTTTTAGGTAGTTGTCTTAATAAAGTACGTCCCACTTTATCCATAGTAGTGTAACGACGGTTTAAAGAATCTATCGTGTCATTAAAAATAGCTAATACCACATTTTGGTCCTGACTCAAAGCAATTTTTGCTACCTCAACACAATTGCTAGTGATTTTAGTCATTCTGTTAGCAGTAGTTGGTCTAGCATAGCCAATTGTATGAGCTGCTTTATTCAAATACTCTAATTGCTGTGCTGCAGATTTATCTCTTACTTCAAAAGCTGCTAAAGCCATCCCCATACCAGCTGCTGTGTAAGGTCCAGCACTTTGAGTCACCATATCTGTAATCGCCTGAGCAACTTCAATATGACTTGTACACTCTACGTAGCTAACTTCTGTCGGGTATATACGCCTATCTAATATTCTCACTTTGCCATCTTCATACCAAGCTACATTTTCATATTGTAATAAAAATGGCATCCCATAATCTGCTCTCTCCATCTCATTCCTCCTAAGAATATATATCTTTATAGATTTTAATTAATTGATTACCCTTAGTTATCTGTTGGCGATTCATAATTAATTCAGTAGCTAGTTGAATAATCTTTTGTTCTATTTTTACTTTTTGGGGACCCTGCTTTATATCCACTAGCTCTTTCACTTTTGAATCTCCTACTACACGTCTAATGATTTCTGTCCCTGTATAACCAAGAGCATCTACCATAACCTGGTCAACATAATAATTTATGAACTCTTCAGTCTTATATAAAGACACCCTTGTTTGATCAAATATTAATTGTTTGAGGCCTGATGATACATGGTCAAAAATAAAACTAATAGTCTCTAAAACCCACATATCAAATTTATCGTCTTCTTCGTTGCTTCCATTACCTACTAATGATAAAAATAAATGTGCTAAAACATTGCCGATATCATATCCCATAGGCCCGTAAAAGGCAAATTCAGGATCAATCACTTTCATCCCTTCTTGGGTCACAAAAATCGAACCAGAATGAAGGTCACCATGAATTAATGCTTGTGCATGATTCATAAATTGCTCTCTTAATTTAGCAACTTCCGCAATTAACTCATGATTATCATATAAATGACTTTGAACAAATTCTTCATTACCACAGGTTATAACATTACGTTTTTTATAGTCATTATAAGGCTCTGTAAAGACAAGATCTTCACTAATATCACACATATCAGAATTAATAAACTGTTTTACATATGCTTTTTTTTGACGCTTATCCATCACAACATCATTTGTATTTCCTAATGTCTGGACTAAAAACTGACTAATTTGTTGAGCTAATTTTGGAAATACCTTTTTGGCTAATAAGGCATAACGTAAGTTTTCATAGATTGATATATCTTCCATCACCATAACAGCCATCTTCTCATCATACAAAAGAACTTCTGGAACATACTCAGGAACTAACTTATATTGAATATTTAATACTTCTGCTTCGATTTTATTACGGTCTATATCCAAAGGGCGTCCAGAAGACCTAAGTAGCTTATCTGCTTGTTTCACCACTAAACTCTCTTGTTGATTTGTCTTAATAACACGAAAGACATAATTAATATTCCCATCACCTATTTCCCTTACATCTACATCGGCACCTGAATTAAAAAGAGGAAAATGCTCTCCTATATATTCTCTAATTTGTTCTTTAGTCATTAACGTGTGTTCATTTGCCTTTTGAACCATAAAAAAACCTCCTTGTTTAACTTATTATACCAATAAGATTTAAAAAAACCTCTCAAAAAGAATAGTTCATAGAGGTTTTTATTATTTGTAAATTGATATATTAATTTCTAGGTCTTACTATAGTGACTATTTTAGCTTGAAGTATGCAACCTTTACCTTTTTCTTCTTACTAGCAAAACTTTCGTACATATTGAATTAAGATGACTGACTATAACGCTTTATTAATCTTTAATTAGAAATATTCATAGATAACTAAGCTTTAGTTTTCTACGAATACTATTTTTTGAACTCACTTTACAAAAAAACTCCCTAAAGAATTGGATTCTCAGGGAGTTTTTTGTATTCAATAATGTCGTTAGTAAAAACTTATTTAATAGAAATTTGTTATCTTGGTTTTCTGAAAAATAATGCTGCCCCACCTAAAACTGAAGCTAATCCACCAGCAATTAAGCCATTTCTTACTTCTTCACCTGTTTGTGGTAATTGCTTAGATGAATCTTTTGATCCCGTTGTAGATCCTTTGGCAGCTGATCCTTTAGATCCTGCTGTTGTTGATCCAGTTGCTGGTTTATTTACAGAAGTAGTTGTTCCTGGTTTATTATTGTTAGCACCTGGTTTACCTGGTTCTACTTTAGAGAATAATAACTTAGCCATAACTTTTTCAACTTCTGAAGCTGTATGTACTTCATCAATTGCTGCCACAATTTTAGCATATAAAGCTTGATTAATTGAACCTTCTGCTAATAGACAACCAGCAACATTATTTTTAGAAGAAATTCAAAATCTAAAGATCAAAACATGTTGGTAAGTAAGGGTTTCAATAAAATAACACTGATATTTAGATATTTTTACCAGAGTGGCTAACTTAATGTTGCAATTTAGAGATTAAATTCTTTATTAATATTCAAGTTATTTTATTTGCTTAGTTGTAAAATCAAGTTAGCCACTCTAAAATAATAAAAAAACACCATGGTAAAAATTCGTGTATCATTGAAGTAACTACTCAACAACGAAAGGAATTTTTATCATGGTGAAAATTAAGAATAACACAAAGACATCTAGTTATAAACATCTTTCCTTAAAGGAAAGGCAGCTTATTGAAGTTTGGCATAATATGGGAGACTCTAATAGAGAAATTGGTAGACGATTAGGCCGACACCATCAAACAATAAGTAATGAGCTTAAACGAGGAACGACCACGCAAATCAAAGAAAATAAGAAACCTAAACAACTCTATTTTGCTGATACGGGGCAAGCTAAATACATAGAAAACAGGAAACGCTGTGGTTCGAAATCTAAGCTAGTTAGTGCTGTTGATTTTATTAATTATGCTTGTAAACAAATGATAGACTTTAATTGGTCACCAGATGCAATTGTTGGCTTTATCAAGTCTTTAGGGACTTGGGATAAACCTATTGTTTCTACTAAGACACTTTATAACTATATTGATAAAGGTTTTTTACCAGTCAGAAATCATCATCTCAAGATGAAAGTTAGACTATCACCTAAAAAGAAAAGAAGTCGTCAGCATAAAAAAGCTCTTGGAAAATCAATTGATGAACGACCTAGCAAAATTGATTCTAGACAAGAGTTTGGTCATTGGGAAATAGACAGTGTCATTGGTTCAAAATCTAAAGATGATAATGCTCTACTTACACTTGTTGAAAGAAAAACTCGCTACATGATTACTGTTGTTCTAGATGATCATACTGAAGAGTCTGTTAGTTACGCTATTAAACAGTTAAAATATGAGTTTGGAAGAGCCCGATTTAGTAGCATATTTCAATCGATTACTGCTGATAATGGCAGTGAATTTAGCTCACTTGATGATACTCTGCAACAAATGACTGATATCTACTTTGCTCACCCTTATTCATCTTGGGAACGAGGAACAAACGAAAGACATAATGGTTTATTACGGCAATTTGTTCCGAAAGGAACTCCTATCTGTCACTATTCGAAGCAGTTCATACAACTGGCTACTGAAAAGGTTAATCTTTTGCCGCGTAAAATTTTAAACTATAGACAACCAGCAACATTGTTTTTAGAAGAAATTCAAAATCTTAAGATCAAAACATGTTGGTAAGTAAGGGTTTCAATAAAATAACACTGATATTTAGATATTTTTACCAGAGTGGCTAACTTAATGTTGCAATTTAGAAGTTATTTTATTTCTAAACGTTTATTTATTGAAAATAAATAACAAGTGTTTGTTCGATATATATAATCATGTTTATTTTCACAAAAGACATTAAAATGTTCTTTTGTGAAAATAACTAAAATAAAAAGAGGCTGACCCAAAAGTCTCTTTACAGAAAACAAGCATTCCAAAATGAAACCTCTCATTTCAGAATGCTTGTTTTTTCGTGATCTCTTACTAATATCCTTCCTATTTTTTCTCAGTTTTCTTAAATTTAGTGCCATTAACGCAAATCCCAGCTCCTGTGAAATCTTATCTTTTCCTCTTACAGAGAATCGATTGAATGCCAAATTAGCCTTCAGATTTCCAAAGGCTGGTTCAACATCTATTTTTCTTTGACGATATATTTCTCCTGTGACATCCTCTTTCAAAAGCTCTCTTACGTGAGCTTTAAAATATTCCCAATTCCCATTTCTTTGAATCACTCGATTTTTACTACTCTTCGCACGAGTACATAATGCTCTAACTGGGCAATTTAAACAAGACTCACATTCATATATTTTAAGTTGTCTTTTGAATCCAGATTTATCCGTTCGAGTAGAGTAATTTCTAAATTTGACTTCTCGATTATTCGGGCAAATATAAGTATCTGCCAATTCATTATAAATCCAGTTATCTGGAATGAATGGATTTTGTTTATATTTTTTAGTGTGTTCTTTCTGATACATTGTATAAGTAATTAATGGAGTTCTTTCAAAATCATCTAAAATTGCTTGATAGTTTTCTTCACTACCATAACCTGCGTCTGCCACAATGTATTTAGGTAAGTCAAAATAAGATTTCTTGATAGTATCTAAGAAGGGAATCATTGTTTTAAAATCCGTTGGATTTGAAAATGTTTCATATGCTAAAACGTATTGATGATTGGTTGCAATTTGAACGTTATATCCAGGTTTTAACTGACCATTCATCATGTGGTCATCTTTCATTCTCATAAAAGTGGCATCATGATCTGTTTTAGAGTAGCTATTTCTACCGTTATAAATATCATGTTGTTCTTTATATTTTTGCTTTCTATAGATAAAGTCAGAAAAAGCTTTCAATGCTTTTTTAGGCTCTTTACGCTCAGAACGAAGTTCTTTTCTCTCTTGAACATCTGAAGTATTTTCAATTTTAGTGCTTAAATCACTTACTTTTATTTCCAACTCATCAATGATTTGTTTTAAATTTCCTGTGTTTAACTCATCATCTTCTGAACAAATAGATGGAATAATTTGCTCTTCTACAAGTTGTTGATAATAGGACTTTGACTTTTCTCTCAAAGATTCTTCATAACGTTGTGTACTCTTTTTCCAAACGAAGGTATATTTATTTGCGTTGGCTTCTAACTTTGTTCCATCAATAAAAATAGCTTCTTCATCAATTAATTGTTGAGAAACAAGCTGATTTCTAAATTGAATAAAACATTCTTGAAGTATCGGTTGAACCAGTGGGTTCACTCTGAATCGATTAATTGTTCTGAAGTTAGGTGTCTGTGATTGCGTTAACCACATGGCACGAATGCTGTCTTTAGACATAGCTTCTATCTTTCTGCCTGAAAAAATAGATTGAGTGTAGCCACACAGAATAAGCTTCAACATCATTTTTGGATGATAAGACGAAGTTCCCATTCGATGCTCAAAAACTGAGAACACATCCACAGGGATGCTTTCTACTAACTCATCAATCGCAAAAGCGATATCATTTTCTTCTAAATAAATATCTAAATTCAGTGATAAAGTAACCTGTTTCGTGTTATAATTCTTATACATAAATAGCACTCCTTTTTAGTTGGTTTCGTCACTTTAATTATATAGGATAGTGCTATTTTTTACGTTAAAAAAGGAAGAAAATCGAAAAAAGATTTTCTTCCTTTTAGTTTATTCTAGAGACTTTTGGGTCAGCCTCTTAATATAACACTAATAAGTAATCCTAAAATCTGAGCTGTATTAAATAATATTAAATTTTTTATAGCAATGCTAAATGTTGTTCTCTTTTCTTGTTGCTCATTAAATTTTATGATGTTCTGTTTAATTTTTGGATAAGTCAGTAATACGATTAACATTGGCCAAGAATAGATTCTCATAACAACAGCTAATATGATAACTATATAGCAACTATACATTAAGAAATTAAATAAATGAAGACCATTTTTTCTGCCTATGTAATAAGGTAGCGTATATCGGTGATTCTTTATATCTTCTTCTAAATCACATAAATTATTAGCTAACATAATATTAGCAATGGTAAAAACCATGGGAATAGAAGCCCATAAAATAAATAGCAATTGAAGAATATCACCGTATAATAAAAATTGCCCATTTAAAAAATCTATTCCTAATACACCCATCTGAGAAATGTTTAAATAAATCGTAATAAAGAAAATACCAAATCCCATAGTGATACCACTAAACACTTCACCAAGAGGCATACGAGATAAAGGAATTGGACCAAATGTGTAGAAAATACCTATCAGAAAACATAAGCCACCCATAAATAAAAGTAAAATACTTGTTTTATAAGTTAAATATAAACCAACCATACTCGAAAAAGCGATCATCGTATAGATCAAGTATGTTACTTTTTTAACGTTTAAATTAGCTTTACCTAAGATATTCGTGTTTTTTAAATACTCATCGTCTTTTGCTTTCTTAAAATCCATTAGATTGTTAATTGCTGTAGTTGCCATATCAAAAGTTAACATAGCTATAAAAAACAATATCATATTTTCAATACTAACCTGATTGAAGTAAAACCAAGAAAACAACAAACCTATCATAAAGGGAAAAAAACTAGCTAGTTTAGTTTTGATTTCAACTAGTTCTAAAAAATTCTTCATCGACATCTCTCTCATTTCAAATCTTTAATCTTCTTTATTTTGTAGGGTGAATCGTCATTTAAAATAAAATTATCTTGCAAGCCACTACTTACATAGATATCATCTTCTTTTGTTACAAAAATAGCATCCACTTCGTCAAGACGCTCCACATATTCCATACCACCTTTGACTCCTTTTGAAAATACAGCTGTAGATAACCCGTCACCTGCAATAGATGTATCAGAAACAATCGTCACACCAGCAATATCATTTTCAAATGGATAGCCTGTAGTTGAACCAAATAAATGATGATATAATACGCCATCAACTTCTAAATTACGTTCATAGATTCCTGATGTCACTAATGATTTGTTCTTTTCAGTTACAGTTCCGACAATCGTATTACGGGCTTCATTAGGGTCTTGTACCCCAACTTTCCAAAGACCTGATTCATTTCTTGGATTATCACCTAATACATATACATTACCGCCTAAATCAACAATGCCACTCTTAACATCATTTTCTTTTAACACATCCACTGCCTCATCAGTGATATACCCCTTAGCAATCGCACCAAGATCGAGTCTCATTCCTTTTTCTTCTAAGAAAACCGTATGCTCCTCATCATTAAGTTTAACTTTTTTATAATCAACTAAAGCTAATTCTTCATCAATTTCTTTTTGATCAGGTTTTCTTGCATCATCAAAGCCAATATGCCATAGTTCCGTAATTGGCCCAATGGTTAAATCAAAACCACCATCTGAATCTTTGCTATAATAGACAGCTTCCTTGATTAAATCATAAACATCATCTGATACTTTAACTGGTTTGATTCCTGCTTCATCATTGATTTGATCAACTTCTGAACCTTTTTCACTAACAGTAATTTTTTTATCTAACTCTTTAATGCGATCAAATACTTTATCTAACACGTCCTCTTTACCTTCATCAAAAATTTGAACTTGAACATAAGTCCCCATTAAAAATTGACGATCCGAATAAGGCTCCGTTAAAAAAGTACCGTTTTTCGTAGTTTCTGTAGTTCTTTTATCATCTTTACTACCACAACCACCTAATATAATAGTTAATACTAATAACGGCCAAATTAAATATGTCATTTTCTTCTTCATAGAACACCTCTTCATTGATTTTTTATTCACTCTTATCATGAGGGAAATGTCTTAGTAATTCAAGTACAAAAAAACGACAAACTTAGTTAAGTTTGTCGTCAACGTATGCCTACTAATTATTTGTCAACTTGGTTGTCAACTTCGATTTTAGTTGTATCGCCTTTTTTAGCTGCTTCAACTAGTTGAGTTGCATATTCTTTAAAGCTATCTGTTGAGTGAGTAGCACCTGTTACAGTATCAATATCTTTAGGATCTTGTTTGTCAACTAACTCTTTGTTTAATGCTGGGATGAATTTGTCTGGTGAAGTTTTAGCAACTTCTTCCATTTTTTTGTTGTATTCATCATCATTGATTTTAGATTCGCCATCTTTATTTACGTTATCGTAGTTAGATTCAGAAATTTTTCCATCTGTTACAACGATTGTAAATACTGTACGGTATCCATTGCTTTCATTTTTTTCTTCTAAAGTATACTCGCCATCTTTTAAGTCGCCATCTTTAGCAGCATCATCTGCTTTGTCAGCTTTTTCTGTATCATCTGCTTTTGATTCTGAAGATTCAGCTTTTACAACTTCTGAAGATGATGCTTCTGTACCTTTGTCATCTTTTTTATCTTTGTCTCCGCCACATGCTGCTAATAACAATGTTGACATTGCTAAAATAGTCACACCTGAAGCTAATTTTTTTAATTTCATCTCGAAAAACCTACCTTATTTTTTTTTGTTCTTTTGAACAATTTTACACCTTTCATTCTATATGAAACGTTTCAAAAAATCAATTATTTTAAGAGTTTTTGAGAATTTTTTCACAATATTTTAATTTAGTACCTTTAGTCTGCCTAAATTTAATAATAAACATAAAAATTTGTTAGACTTTTCCTACTATAAGTTTTATAATGATTTTGATTGTGTATATTTTTTCACGTAATCATTATTTCATTTTGTTTTTTTTTGCACAATTAAACAAATCACTAGAATAGATAAAAGAGGAGAGTGTGTTATGGCTAAAACAGAGATAGTTGTCGTAGGTGCTGGTTATTCTGGTATTGCAGCAACAAAAATGTTATCCAAAAAGCTAAAGAAAAATGAAGATGTTCATATCACATTAATTGATCGTCATTCGTACCAAACAATGATGACTGAACTACACGAGGTTGCTGGTGGACGTGTTGAGCCTCAAGCAATTCAATATGATCTACAACGTTTATTCTGTAAACGTAAAAATGTTAGCATTGTGACAGATAATGTCGTAAATGTTGATAAAGAAAAGAAAATTGTTGAAACCGAATTAGGTTCATATCCTTTTGACCACCTAGTTTTAGGTATGGGTGGGGAGCCAAATGATTTTGGAACTCCTGGTGTTAAAGAGTACGGATTTACTTTATGGTCAATGGATGATGCAATTAAAATTCGTAAACATATTGAGCGTACAGTCGCTCTTGCTGCTATTGAACCAGATGCTGACAAACGTAAATCAATGTTAAATTTTGTTGTTTGTGGTTCTGGATTTACTGGTATTGAAATGGTTGGGGAGTTAATCGACTGGAAAGATCGTTTAGCAAAAGATAACAAAATCCAACCTGAAGATATTAGCTTAATGGTCGTTGAAGCTGCTCCGACTATTTTAAATATGTTAGATCGTAGTGATGCTGCTAAGGGTGAAAACTACTTAAATAAAAAAGGCGTTAAAATCTTAAAAGATATGCCGATTGTTGAAGTTTGTGAAGAACATATTGTCTTAAAATCAGGAGAGAAAATTCCAACTCATACTCTAATCTGGACTGCTGGTGTTAAAGCTAATCATGATGCAGAAGAGTTTGATATGGAATCAGGTCGTGCTAACCGTTTAATTGCAAATGAATATATGCAAGCTAAAGGTTTTGAAGATAAAAATATCTATGTTGTTGGGGATTTAGTTTATTATGAAGAGCCTGACAAAGAAGATCGTCCAACTCCTCAAATCGTTCAAGCTGCTGAGCAGACAGGCTTATGTGCTGCAACTAATATCTTAGCAACAATTAATGGTACCGAAAAAGAAGCTTACAAAGGTAAGTATGATGGTTTCATGGTATCTATTGGTTCTAAATATGCTGTAGCTTGTGTCTTTGGTAAATATCATATGAGCGGATTCTTCGCTATGTTGATGAAACATATTATTAACCTACGCTACTTCTTTGACGTACGTTCTGGTTATTACATGTTCCAATACATTATGCATGAATTCTTCCGTATTAAAGATCAACGTAATATCTTTAGAGGTCACACATCTCGTAATAGTAACGTTTTATGGTCTGTTCCTCTTCGTATTTTCTATGGTACTGTTTGGTTAGTAGAAGCCATGAAGAAGGTTATCGGTAATGGTAAATTATCACAGCCAAGTACATGGTTTGGTGAAGGATCTTGGTTCTCTGATACAGTTGTCTTCCCATTTGAGTGGTTACAACAGTCAACTGATGCGACAAGCGGGGCTTCTGAGGCTGCTGAAGCTGCAACTGATGCAGTAGCAGCTCATCCAACATTTGGTTTAAGTTATGCTTACGGGGAAGATCCAATGCCAGTGTTTAAGTCGATGCCAGACTGGTTTGGCTCAATCATGAAATTCTTCATGCCAAACACTGAAGTTGCTCTATTTATGCAAAAATTCATGACAATTGTTGAAATAGCAATAGGTATTGCTATTATCATTGGTCTATTTACTTGGTTAGCTAATGCTGCAACAATTGTTTTAGTTATCATGTTTTGTTTATCTGGGATGTTCTTCTGGGTTAACATTTGGTTCCTATTTGTTGCCTTTGCCTTAATGAATGGCTCAGGTCGTGCCTTTGGTCTTGATAAACATGTTGTGCCTTGGTTACAACATAAACTTGGCCGCTGGTGGTACGGAGACATTAAAGCTCGGTACGGTGAAAAAGCTTAATAAACATAATATCGTAGAGGCTGACTTAAAGTCAGCCTCTCTTTTTAACTAAAAACTGTTTTTAACTCACCCTATTTTTAATTGCGTTCTATTTAAATTGATAGTATTCTCAATATGTGAGGAGAATGTTCATGTCAAAAAACAAAACAATTATATATATTGCTCTACTTGTGGCTCAAGGTGTTATTTTAGGTTTGCTAGAAAATATGATTCCCTTTCCCTTTGCCATCGCTCCAGGAGCTAAACTTGGATTAGCTAATCTAATTACCATTATTGCCATTTTCACTTTACCTACAAGAGATAGTTTCATTCTAGTTGTGTTACGACTTTTTCTAACTACTCTACTTGGTGGAACTGTCTCTACCTTAATGTATAGCGCTGCTGGAGCTTTTTTAAGTTATTTGGGTATGATATTATTGAAACAACTTGGACCAAAACGGATTAGCACTATTGGAATTAGTGCATTTGGTGGCTTTTTACATAATGTCGGACAGTTGTTTGTAGCAAGTTGGATTGCCCAATCTTGGACTGTCATGCTCTATCTTCCTGTTCTTTCATGGATAGGAATATTAGCAGGGATTGCTATAGGAATTGCCGCTAATTATCTCATGTTACATGTTAAAACGATTGAAGAATTTAAATTGTCTTATGATCAACAATCTGCTAGATAAAGGAGGGATATAATGGATATCCATTCAATGTGGGACGAGTACCCATCTCTAAAAAAAGATTTAAATAAAACACTTAAATTAATGTCAGAGCAAATTACCATTCCTAACCCAGAAGTCCAAGAAACAATTTTAGATTTATTTCATGCTGGCGGAAAATTACTTAGACCAGCCTATCTATTACTTTTTTCTGAATTTGGCAAAAAAACGGATAAGAAAAAATCTATTGCTCTAGCTGCTGCTATGGAGACTCTTCATACTGCCACACTAATTCATGATGATATTATTGATGAAGCTGATACTAGACGTGGTGTGCCAACACTACAGACAAAATTCGATACTGATGTAGCTGTCTATGCTGGTGACTATCTATTTATTGTCTGCTTTAAAATTTTAATCCAGTTTCAAAATTCACTAAAAAGTATTGAGTTAAACACTACTAGTATGGAAAAAGTTTTACTAGGTGAATTGGGGCAAATGGATGAGCGGTATAACATGGCTATCATTATTGATGATTATCTAGAAAATATATCTGGCAAAACAGCTGAGTTATTTGCTCTTAGTTGTTTTTTAGGAGCTTATGAAAATGGGGCGAACTATTTACTAGCAAAAAAATGTCGAAACATCGGAAAAGAGATTGGCATGGCTTTTCAAATTGTAGATGATATTTTAGATTACACCCAAGATGAAATAACCATAGGAAAACCAGTTTTAGAAGATGTGAAACAAGGTGTGTATAGCCTGCCACTTATCTGTGCTATGTCTAGTCATAAAGACGTTTTTGAGCCTTTATTAGCTAAAAAAAATAATATCTCAACTGAGGATGCGGTATATATCTATCAGTTAGTTCATGACTATGGTGGTGTAAAAAAAGCTTATGATTTGGCTGAAGAATACACAAATAAAGCACTCAGTGGCATTGCTTCTTTACCTGAGAATACTCAACAAACAAAACATACAATCTATAACATTACAGAAAATGTTTTAAAACGAACAAATTAGACTAATTAAGAAAAGAAAAGGCTGACTTTTTAAGTCGCCTTTTTCTTTTCTTGCAAGCATCATCTAAACCCGATATAATCGGGGAGATATGATTAATGGAAAAAATTATATAAAACATAAAAAGTGAGGTACTATACATGATTATTGTTTCAGATGTCAGTTTACAATTTCCTGACCGTAAATTATTTGATGATGTTAATATCAAATTCACACCAGGTAACTGTTACGGGTTAATTGGTGCAAATGGTGCAGGAAAATCTACATTTTTAAAAATTTTATCTGGTGAGATTGAACCATCAACTGGATATGTTGCACTTGGACCAGACGAGCGTCTAGCAACACTTAGCCAGAATCACTTTGGCTATGAAGATTACACTGTTTTAGAAACAGTTATTATGGGACATGAACGCCTTTATGCTGTCATGAAAGAAAAAGATGCTATCTATATGAAAGAAGATTTTTCTGATGAGGATGGTATTAAAGCTGCTGAACTTGAAGGTGAATTTGCTGAATTAAATGGATGGGAAGCAGAACCTGAGGCGGCTAGCCTTTTGCAAGGTTTAAATATTCCTGAATCACTATTAGATGTCAAAATGTCAGAATTGACTGCTGGTCAAAAAGTGAAAGTTTTACTTGCTCAAGCACTATTTGGACAACCTGACGTTCTACTTTTAGATGAGCCTACAAATGGGTTAGACCGCGAATCAATTGCTTGGTTAGAAGAATTTTTAATCAACTTTGATAATACAGTCATTACAGTATCCCATGACCGTCATTTCTTAAATAAAGTATGTACACATATGGCCGATTTAGATTTTGGGAAAATCAAAATTTATGTAGGTAACTATGACTTCTGGTTAGAATCAAGCCAATTAGCTGCTAGACTACAATCGGATCAAAATGCTAAAAAAGAAGAAAAAGTAAAAGAACTACAAGCCTTCATCGCAAGATTTAGTGCCAATGCTTCAAAATCAAAACAAGCAACGTCTCGTAAAAAAATGCTTGAAAAAATTGAAATAGATGATATTCAACCATCATCTAGGCGCTATCCTTTCGTAGGCTTTAAAGCTGAAAGAGAAATTGGTAATGACTTGTTACAAGTTGAAAATATTTCAAAAACAATCGATGGTAAAAAAGTCCTTGATAACATCTCTTTTACTTTAAGAAAAGATGATAAGGTGGCCTTTATTGCTAAAGATGATACTATCACCACTATCTTATTTAAAATCATCATGGGCGAGATGGAACCTGATTCAGGAACAGTTCGCTGGGGTGTTACAACGACTCAAGCTTATTTACCAAAAGATACAAGTAGTGAATTTGACAATGACATGACTATTTTAGATTGGTTACGTCAGTACGCTTCTAAAGAAGAAGATGATAACACCTTCTTACGTAGTTTCCTAGGTCGTATGTTATTTTCTGGAGAAGATGTTTTAAAACAAGTTAATGTCTTATCTGGAGGCGAAAAAGTTCGTTGTATGTTATCTAAATTAATGCTTTCAAAAGCTAACGTTCTTGTTTTAGATGACCCAACGAATCACTTGGACTTAGAGTCAATTACTGCCCTAAATGATGGTTTAATTGCCTTTAACGGCTCTATTCTTTTCTCCAGTCATGACCATCAGTTTATTGAAACTATTGCCAATCGCATTATTGCTGTTTCTGATCAAGGTGTTATTGACCGTGCAGAAACAACGTATGATGAATTCTTAGAAAATGATACAGTGAAAAAACAATTAAAAGACATGTTTAAATAAGAAAAACCGAGTGATTAAAAATCACTCGGTTTTTTATTTCTATCCATACAGACTCAGCACTAGCCGTTTATCTAGCCATTCCCCTAGATAAATATTTTTAACATCTACTTCTTGTTTATTTAATTCTTGTAATAACCATTCCTTATCTCTGTCAATCATCTCTAAAACATCATCATTTATATACCCATTTGTAATCACAGGAAATTTTATATTATCTTCCCCGTACAAAATAATCGTGAATTGTCCATTTTGCTCTTGGATAGCTCTTTTAACTTGAGTAGTATCATAAACACCAGATGTTCTAAGTTTAAACATCAAATCATTAGCTGATATTCCTTTTTTAGTACATTCATCTACTAGTACAACCCCATTTTTAATGAGCATTGTCGGCTTTCCATTAATTAATCGTTTGACTATAGCTACGTTTTCCTTTAAATATCTAAAAAATGTTACTAAAAATGTCCATATAACTAAAACTAAAAAATACTGTAGGATAGATATCTAATCACTATAAATCATACCACCAATGATACCACCTAATACAAAATTTTGAAGTTGATCTAAGGGGGATGTTGGAGCTAGATTAGCTTTACCTAATAAGTTCATTTGAACAATAAGAGTAATTAAACCAATTGCTAATTTAATACCTATTTCCAAATACTCTTTCATATCATTACTCCCTTACCATATTAATGTGTTAATCATTGACTAAAAATGTTTCTTCTAATCCAAATGAACTATTATCATTATTGAAATTGACCTGATAATAATCATCACCTATTTTTAACAACATCTTATCTTTTAAATACCTTGAATTGACACTCAATTCACTAGAAGAAACTTGCTGATTCTTCTCTACACTATTCAAAAAAACAATCATCTGAGATAAGTTGCCTTTATCAACCTTACCTTTTTGATAACCATTAAATTGTGTTCCTACTAAAAATACCAACACTAATGAAAATAGCATAATTAAATCACGATATTTTGACCGTTCTTTCTTTTTAGTTCGTCTTAGGAAAACAAGTAGTAGTAATAATAATGTGACAATAACTAATAAATACTTATATACCTGGTTATTATTTGACTCATAGACAAAATAATCATATGTATAAAAATTCATATTAACTCATCCTCACTACCTATTTTATAAAAAAACAAACTAACTATTTAGTTAGCTTGTCGTTTTCTCCCAAATGAAAATACAGCAAGAGCACCATCCCCAGTATGACTGGCTATTGTAGGCCCCATTGGTCTGACATCTACCCCTTTAACAGGTAATACATTTAATAATTCATCACGTAACTTTTGACCTGCAACTTCATCCCCTGCATGAGCAACAATTAATTTTTGCTCTTCTGGATTTTCAATTGTTTCTTGAGTCAAAGCAACTAATCGACTTATCGACTTATTACGACCACGAACTTTCCCTACATTTATCAACTGACCAGCTAAATTCATACAAATAATTGGTTTTATTCGAATCATACCGCCAATAACTGCTGAACGCTTAGAGATACGTCCCCCACGCTCTAAATAATCTAAATCATCAACAGTCACCCATGAATTAAGACGTGGACTCATCTCATCTAACCAGCCTAATACTTCATCTAAGCTCTTTTTCTCTCTTCTGAAACTTATGACATGCTCCACTAGTAAACCTTCTCCTAGACAGGCCGCTTTTGAATCTACAATGGTAATAAGTTGTTTTCCATGCTCATCTTCTATCATTTTTAAAGCTGATAAAGCATTATTATAAGAACCACTTAAACCTGAAGTAAAAGCAACATATAAAAGTGGTTTTTCGCTATTAATATAATCTTTAAAAACATCTAAATAAGTTCCAATATTAATTTGAGATGTTGTTGGTGTCGCACCTTCTTTAATTTGTTCCATAAACCAGTTTAATTTAAATGTTTTTTGAAAATCATCTAAATACTCCTTATCATTCATCTGAACAATCATACTTACTTTTCTAATACCCTCATCTTCTAGCTCGTCATATCTTAAATCACAACAAGAATCAACTAATAAATCAAATTTTGTTTCCATCATACCTACCCCTATCTCCGTACTCTTATTTACCATTATATAACAAAATACAAAAAAAAGAGAATATCATCTCTCCTAATTATTTCTCACATGATTTTAAACAAAAAAGACAGTTGTGATAAAATCACTAACTGTCTTTTAGTTTAATTATTTAGTTTTCGTTTTAGTTTTTGTGGTATTTGATTTACTTTTAGTTGATGATGTTGTCGCTGGCGTATTTTGAATACGATGTTTTTTACTATAAAAATGATAAAATGCAAAAGGAATAATTAACGTTACGATAAAGCTTCCTGTTAGAGTCACAATATACGCTGTCGCTTCAGATCCTTTTAGTACAGCTGAAGGAATAAATGAAGAAATCATAGCTAACACTGAGATAATAAAACCAAAGCTTGCTACAATAACTTTCACTGTTTTTCCACCAGGTACTTGATAAGTACGTTTCATTGATTGATTCTCTTTCTTAAGGATTAATGCAAAATATCCTAAGTAGAACAATACATAAGCACTTAAGTAGATAATAACACTTAATGATACAGCAGTTAAGAAGGAAACTTGGCTTCCGCCACCACTACCGCTACCACCACTAAAGGTTAAAACAGCAGCCCAAACAGATACAACAATACCTTGAACAATTAATAATGGAACAGGCACGCCTGCTTTATTAACACCTTTAAACTTAGCAGGTAGTAATCCTTTTTTAGCAACGAATAATAATCCAGAAGTTGGACTAACAATCCATGAACTAACTTGAGCAAGTACACCAAATGTTACTAAAACAGATAATGTTTTGACTGCCCAACCAGCACCTGGTAACAGTGCTTTAAATGCTTCGATAACACCAGTGTTTAAACCAATTTTATCAGCAGGAATAACCATAGATACAGCACCCCCACCAATAACACTTAAAACAATCCCAACGATAACTAAGTAAATCATCATTAATGGATAGTTTTTAGACGGGTTATCTAACTCATCAATTTTCGGAGCAGATGCTTCAACCCCCATGTAAGCAATCATAAAGGTTACAAGTGCTGAAAAGTTTTTTCCAGTCGGGAAGAACGGTTTATCAGAATATGATGGTGCGATTGGTTGACCGCTTACCACATATTTAATAGTTAAAATTAATAAAATAATAACTGGTATAATAATCCCAAAAATAAAACCAATTTTAGAGATTTGTGATGTTAATTTTGTTCCCTTCATTTGGATGAAAGTAAATACCCAAAATATTACTAATACTAATGCAAACTTAATCATTTTATTATTATTAAGTTCTGGCATATTTAAAATTTCAGATAAAGCTCCAATGATAAAATAAATCATTGTAACAAAACCAACTGTTACTTGGAACCACTGGAAGAAAATGGCAGCAAATCCGTAATTCTCTCCAAGAGTATTACCAACCCATCCAAAGATTCCTCCTTCTTTAATTTCATCTGTTGAAGCCATTTCAGCTGCAACTAATGCTGTTGGTAAAAACCAAAATATCCCACACAATAGTAGGAAAAAAATAAGCGTTTTTCCTGATTCTGCGAAGGTTGGATAACCATAAACTGTAATAAACAGTGCCGCTGTCATCGAGAAAAAACTAAATAGAGATAATTTCTTAGTCCCTTGCATAATGTTTACATCCTTTCATTGATAAATATTTATTCTTTTGTCAAAAGAACATAGTTGTACGTAAGTGGTTAAGTAATAAATAAATAACTGATGCAATATCTAAACTATACCCACTCACTATAATAAAGATATCCCTTAAATAAATTGCTACATCTTAATTTATTACACCATTGTTATTTGAATTAGATTTATTTAAAACGGTACTTTATCATAACCTATGAATCACTATACTAACTATAGTGGAACTAGTCAATTAAAAAGGATAGTTTCAAAATAATCTGCCTTAATAAACAAAAAACAATACAATTATTCATAATCAGGCGTAAAAAATTACGAATGAAGAGAATAACTTCGAAAAGTTATTCTCTTCATTTTACTGTTTAATTAAACTTGTTCCCAAATATCTTCTAAGACGTTTGTTTGTTCTCTATCTGGTCCTACGGAAAATGTTGTGATTGGAACACCAACTAATTCAGAAACACGTAATACGTAGTTTCTAGCATTTTCTGGTAATTCTTCCAAAGTTTTACAAGCTGTAACATCTTCTTGCCAACCTGGTAGCTCTTCATAGATTGGTTTACAACGTGATAATTCTTTTAGACTTGCTGGATAATGAGTAATGGTTTCTCCGTCTAAATCATAAGCTGTACAGATTTTAACTGTAGGCAAACCTGTTAACACATCAATTGAGTTTAGTGATAAATTAGTAATACCTGAAACACGTTTAGAATGACGCATCACAACAGCATCAAACCAACCAACACGTCTAGGACGCCCTGTAGTTGTACCGTACTCACGACCAACTTCTCTAATAGTATCTCCTGTTGCATCAAATAACTCTGTTGGGAATGGTCCATCACCAACACGTGACGTATAAGCTTTACATACACCGACTACTTTATTAACTTTAGTTGGCCCAACTCCTGTTCCAATTGCTACACCACCAGCTACTGGATTTGAAGAAGTAACAAATGGATATGTACCTTGATCAATATCAAGCATAACCCCTTGTGCTCCTTCAAATAAAACATGGTGACCATTATCTAGCGCATCATTTAAAATAACTGAAGTATCAGTCACATATTGTTTTAATAATTGACCATACTCATAGTATTCTTCAAAAATATCATCAAAATCAATACCATCTACTTCATATATTTTTGTAAAAACTTTATTCTTTTCATCTAAATTTATTTTCAATCTTTCAGCGAAGACTTCTTTATCTAATAAATCAGCTAAGCGAATACCCACTCGAGCTGCTTTATCCATATAAGCTGGTCCAATCCCTTTAATAGTTGTTCCAATTTTTTGATCGCCTTTTGCTTCTTCTTGTAAGCGATCTAATAAGATATGATATGGTAAGATAACATGGGCACGATCAGAAATTCTTAAATTATCTGTTGGAATACTATGATCTTTTAAATAATCTAATTCTTTTACTAGAGATTTTGGATTAACAACAACCCCGTTACCAATAATACTAATTTTATCTTGATAAAAAATACCTGATGGAATCAAATGAAGCTTATATGTCGTTCCATCAAATTGTATGGTATGTCCTGCATTGTCCCCACCTTGGTATCTTGCGATTACTTCAGCACGTTCACTTAAAAAATCAGTGATTTTTCCTTTACCTTCGTCTCCCCACTGAGTTCCTACTACTACAACTGATGACATATGAACACTCCGTTCCCTTATTTTTTCATTACCTAACTATACTATCAGATTTTTACTCTGATTTCAATAAAAACTGAACTTTATTTTATATAATAAAAATTATAGAAGTAAAATACGAACATTAGAACTCTTCACGAGGTGAAATAGAGGTAAATTTATTATATTCTTTAACAAACATTAATTCTACTGTCCCTCTTGCTCCACTTCTGTTCTTTTCAATAATAACTTCAATAATATTATTTGATTCAGCCTCTTCACGTCTTTCACCGTCATCATCCTCACCATCACGTTGATAATAATCATCACGATATAAAAAGGCTACAATATCAGCATCCTGTTCAATTGATCCAGATTCTCTAATATCACTTAAAACTGGACGCTTATCTTGTCTTTGCTCCACCCCACGTGATAGCTGTGATAAAGCAATAACTGGTACTTTTAATTCCTTAGCTAATTTTTTTAATTGTCTAGAAATTTCAGATACTTCTTGCTGACGGTTTTCTCGTCCTGTTCCTTCAATTAGCTGTAAATAATCAATTAGGATTAAGCCTAAATCGCCTTGTTCTTGAGCAAGTTTCCGACATTTAGCCCGAATTTCAGATATTTTAATCCCTGGAGTATCATCAATAAAAATATTAGCTCTAGATAAACTACCCATCGCAACAATCAAACTATTCCATTCATCATCAGTTAATTGTCCTGTTTTTAAGTGACTAGCTTCAATTGATCCTTCTGAACATAACATACGATTGACTAAAGATTCAGCACTCATCTCTAAACTAAAAATAGCTACTGACTCACTCGACATTGTCCCTACATTTTGAGCAATATTTAAAGCAAAAGCCGTTTTCCCAACAGCTGGTCTTGCTGCTAAAATAATTAGCTCCTCAGATTGAAGACCAGCAGTCATTTTATCTAAAGCATGGTACCCAGTTGCAAGACCTGTGATTGCATCACCTTGTTGAGATAGTTTTTCAATTTGAGTAATTGATTCTCCCAAAACATCAGAAATAGCTAAGAAACCACTACGATTTCTTTTTTCTGCCACTTCTAAAATGCTTTTTTCTGCATCATTTAAAATAGTATCGACATCTTCTTCTTGTTCAAATCCTTTGGTTACAATATCTGTAGCTGTTTGAATTAATTTTCTAAGTAGTGATTTTTGTTCTACTATTTTAGAATAATGCCCCACATTAGCAGCTGTAGGGACACTTGAGGTTAATTCAGATAAATAGCTGATACCACCAATATCTTCTATCAAGTTTTTCTGTTCTAATTCATCTTTCATTGTAATAACATCAATCGCTTCATTACGACTACTCAAATCTATCATCGTTTGGAATAATAATTGATGGGCTCTTCTATAAAAATCTGCCGAATCAATATATTCCATAGCTTCAATTAAAGCACTAGCATCAAGAAATACAGATCCCAGTACTGCTTGCTCTGCTTCAATACTTTGTGGTGGTATTCTATCTTGTTGAATAAACTCCATTACTATCCCTCTATTCTATTTATTCAACAATAACATGAACTCTTAATTTAGCTGTAACATCTTTATGTAGTTTAACTGTTACATTTGTATAACCTAATGTTTTAATAGGTTGTGGTAAATCCATTTTTCTCTTATCTACTTTGATACCATGCTGTTTATTTAAAGCATCAGTAATTTGTTTTGAGGGGATAGAACCAAATAAACGACTATCCTCACCTGCCTTAGATTTAATAATGACTTCAAATTTTTCATCTTCAAATTTTTCTTTTAGTTGTTTAGCTTCTTCTAAAATCTCAGCATCCTCTTTAGCTTTAGCTTTCTCTTTTCCTTTTAACTCACTTAAAGCTTGAGGAGTTGCCTCTACTGCTAACCCTTTTTTTAATAAAAAGTTTTGAGCATATCCTACTGCTACATCTTTCACTTCACCTTTGTTACCTTTACCTTTAACATCTTGTAAGAATATAACTTTCATATATAAACACTCCTATCATTTTCCAATTACCTTATCATTTTAACACAAATCTCTTTAATCTTAAACTTATGTAAATGTTTCACGTGAAACAAAAATATACTTAACTTATTTTTTAGACTAAGCTCATATAAGATGTATAAAAATTAATTTAACTAATAATCTATTTCTCACTGAAATAAAAAAAGACATTCAAATGAATGTCTTTTGATTTCTATTCTTCACCAACGAATGGTAATAATCCCATAATTCTTGCACGTTTAATTGCAATCGTTAATTTACGTTGATATTTAGCGCTTGTTCCTGTAACACGACGAGGTAAAATTTTACCACGTTCAGAAATGAAACGTTTTAATAATTCAACATCTTTATAATCGATATGGTCGATGTGGTTAGCTGTAAAGTAACATACTTTACGACGGCGACGTCCGCCTCTTCTTTGTTGAGCTGCCATTATATAATTGCCCTCCTATTTTAGAATGGTAAATCGTCATCCGAAATATCTATCTGTTCAGATCCACCAAATGGATCACTATCACGATCGAAATTCGGCATGCTATTACCTTGGTTTTGAGATTTCCCAAAGGATGATTGCTGTTGTGTTTGTTGCCCTTGTTGAGAAAAATCATTGAATCCACCAGCAGATTGCTGACTTCTTTGCTCAGAAGCATTTCTTGATTCTAATAATTGGAAATTCTCGCAAACGACTTCAGTAACATATACTTTTTGACCTTGTTGATTCTCATAGTTTCTAGTTTGGATTCTTCCAGTTACTCCCAAAAGAGTACCTTTTTTAGCATAATTAGCTAAAGTTTCAGCAGATTTTCTCCAAATAACACAATTAACAAAATCTGCTTCTCGTTCTCCACTTTGATTCGTAAAGTTACGATTAACAGCTAACGTAAATGTAGCCACGGCTGAACCATTTGAGGTATATCTCAAATCTGGGTCTCTAGTAAGTCTACCAACTAATACAACATTATTAATCATTGGTTAATCTCCTCTCGTTTTTTAATGTTTCACGTGAAACATTTTATGCTTCTTCTTTAACGATCATGTGACGTAACATGTCATCATTGATCTTAGCTAAACGATCAAACTCATTGATTGCATCAGCATTTTCAGCAGAAACTTTAACGATATGATAGATTCCTTCGCGGTAATTTTGGATTTCATAGGCTAAACGACGTTTTTCCCATTGTTTAGATTCCAAAACTTCAGCTCCGTTTTCTGTCAAGATTGTATTAAAGCGATCTACTAAAGCAGTTTTTGCTTCATCATCAATGTTAGGACGAATTATATACATGATTTCATAATTTGATACCTGGCTCATTGATTTTCACCTCCTTATGGACTTAAGGTTCCTAAAAAAATAGGAACAAGGAAAGTAAACTTTGTTTACTCACAGTACAAAATTATACACTTTTATCATATTAATTGCAATACTCTTTTACATATCTTTTAAAAAGTAAACCCGTCACATAATCCTATACAATATAATGACGTAAATAAGAGACTAATAGACACTGGCTATTAGTCTCTTATTTTAATTTATTATGACTCTTTTATTTCTTCAGATTCAACAAATTCAATCTCTTCAACTTCTTTTTCAGCCTCAATAGTTGCCATGGTAGATACTAGAGCATTCTCTTCCAAACGGATTAATCTCACACCTTGGGTAGCACGACCTGTTTGTGAAACGGTACTTAATTCAAAACGAATAATCACACCTTTATTTGTCACTAACATAATATCTTCTGTGCCATCTACAATAGTTAGTCCAGCTAGATTTCCATTCTTTTCGGTAATATTAACCGTCTTAATACCTTTACCACCACGACCCTTTACAGGATACTCAGCAGATGATGTTCGTTTACCATAACCTTTTTCAGTGATAACAAGTACCTCTGTGTCATCTCTTAATATGTCCATGCCAATAACGTAATCATCTTCTCTTAAACGAATACCTCGAACTCCTGCTGCTGTTCTTCCCATAAATCTTACTCGCTCTTCGTTAAACGTTACTGAATAACCTTGATGGGTACCAATGATGATATTCTCATGACCATCAGTTAGGGCAACATTAATTAGTGAATCATCATCTTTTAAACCAATTGCTTTTAAACCATTAGTTCTAATATTAGAAAATTCTGACACTGAAGTACGTTTCACTGTACCAAGTTTGGTTGTAAAGAATAGATACTGATTAGAATCAGCTTTTCCCTCAACACTAATAATCGCTTCAATTTTCTCTGATGAATCAATCCCTAATAAATTAATAATAGGAATTCCTTTGGCAGTGCGACCATATTCTGGTATTTCATAACCTTTAGCACGATATACTTTACCAGTATCTGTAAAGAATAATAAGGTATCATGAGTTGAGCATGATACTAGATTTTCTACAAAATCATCATCATGAACTCCCATCCCTTGAACTCCACGTCCACCACGATTTTGTGTTCGGAATTCTGTACTTGGTAGGCGTTTAATATAGCCATTATGGGTTAAAGTAATAACAATATCCTCTTCTTCTATTAGATCTTCATCTTCAAGACTTAATACTTCTCCCACTAATAACTCTGTACGACGATCATCTCCATATTTTTGTTGAATCTCATCTAATTCTGTTCTAATAATTTCTAATACACGATCAGGATTAGCTAATATGTCTTTTAAATCGGCAATAAAGATTAATAAATTTTGATATTCTGCTTCAATTTTTTCACGTTCTAAACCTGTTAAACGACGTAATCTCATATCTAAAATCGCTTGAGATTGTCTATCTGATAAATTGAAACGTTCAATCAAGGTTGTTTTAGCAATGTCATCTGAATCAGATGAGCGAATAGTTTTAATAATCTCATCAATATGATCTAAGGCAATACGTAGACCTTCTAAAATGTGAGCACGAGCTTCTGCTTTGTTTTTATCAAATTCTGTTCGTCTTACAATAACTTCTTCTTGATGCTCAATGTAATACTCTAAAATAGGTTTTAAACCTAATACTTTAGGTACACCTTTAACAATAGCAAGCATATTAAAACCAAAACTTGTTTGTAGTGATGTTAGTTTATATAAATTATTTAAAACAACTGAGACACTCATATCACGTCTAATTTCAATCACAATACGCATACCTTCTCTAGAAGACTCATCTCTTAAATCAGTAATACCTTCAATCCGCTTCTCACGATGTAATTCTGCAATACGCTCAACTAATTTCGCTTTATTTACCATGTAAGGCAATTCTGTCACAATAATACGTTCACGACCATTTTTCTTCTCTTCGATGTCTACTTTTGCTCGAACAATAATAGAACCTTTTCCAGTATCATAAGCTTTACGAATACCAGATTTACCCATAACCAGACCACCTGTTGGAAAATCTGGTCCTGGTAGAGCTTCCATTAACTCATTTGTTGTTACCTCTGCGTTGTCCATTAATAATTTAATCGCATCAATTACTTCATTTAAATTATGAGGAGGAATATTTGTTGCCATACCAACAGCAATACCTGTCGTTCCATTGACTAAAAGGTTAGGAAATCTTGCAGGAAGTACTTCTGGTTCTCTTTCTGTTTCATCATAATTCTTTTGAAAATTCACTGTATCTTTATTAATATCACGCAACATCTCTGCTGCAATTTTGCTCATACGAGCCTCTGTATAACGCATAGCCGCAGCCCCGTCACCATCAACAGAACCAAAGTTACCATGCCCATCTACAAGCATATAACGGTAACTAAAGGGCTGTGCCATACGAACCATTGATTCATAAATCGCATTGTCACCATGAGGGTGATACTTACCCATAACATCCCCAACAATACGTGCTGATTTTTTATGTGCTTTATCTGGTGTGACACCCATTTCATTCATACCATAAAGAATACGACGATGAACAGGCTTTAATCCATCTCTCACATCAGGTAAGGCACGAGATACGATAACACTCATGGCATAATCGATAAATGATTCTTCCATTTCTTGCGTTAAATTAATATCTTGAATATTCTCTTTAATCTCTTCAGACAAATTCTTCACTCCTCACTCTAACTTAAATATCTAAATTTTTAACATAATGAGCATTTGCTTCAATAAATTCACGTCTTGGTTCTACTTTATCACCCATCAACATCTCAAACACAGCATCAGCTTTGATAGCATCCTCAACACTCACACGTAACATAGTTCTTTTTTCCGGATCCATCGTTGTATCCCATAGTTGGTGATCATCCATCTCCCCTAAACCTTTGTATCGTTGAATATTAGGTTTTGGTGTTGCAGGTAGTGCTTCAATAGCTTCTACTAAACGTTTATCAGCATCTTTTCCAGGTTGAATATAAGTAATATTTTTCCCTTGCTTCACACCATACAATGGTGGTTGAGCGATATAAACATAGCCTGCCTCCACAACTGGACGCATATATCGGTAAAATAATGTTAATAAAAGAGTTCTAATATGTGCCCCATCTACATCAGCATCAGTCATAATAATCAATTTATGGTAACGTGCTTTTGATACGTCAAAATCTTCACCAAATCCAGTACCCATAGCAGTAAATAATGATCTGATTTCTTGGTTAGCTAATATTTTTTCCATGCTTGCTTTTTCAACATTTAAAATCTTACCTCTAATTGGTAAAATCGCTTGAGTTTTACGATCACGCCCAGTTTTAGCAGAACCACCGGCCGAGTCACCCTCGACAATGTATAGCTCACTTTTCTCAGGGTCACGACTTGAACAATCAGCTAATTTACCAGGTAAGCTACTAATCTCTAAAGCACCTTTACGACGAGTTACTTCACGAGCACGTTTTGCAGCTAGTCTAGCTTTAGAAGCTAATATTCCTTTTTCAACAATTCGTTTGGCTACATCTGGATTTTCTAATAAAAATTTATTAAAAGCCTCAGAGAATAAACGATCTGTAACTGTTCTAACTTCTGAATTACCCAGCTTTGTTTTCGTTTGTCCTTCAAATTGTGGTTCCGGATGCTTAATTGAAATAACAGCAGTCATTCCTTCTCTAACATCATCCCCACTTAAATTCTCATCATTTTCTTTAAGAATTTTTTGACGCTTAGCATAGTCATTAATCACACGTGTTAAAGCTGTTCTAAACCCAAATTCATGCGTTCCACCTTCATATGTATGAATGTTATTAGCAAAGCTTAATAAATTAGTATGGTAGCCATCTGTATATTGCAAGGCAACTTCTACAGTAATATCTTGTTGTTCTCCTTCTGTATAAATTGGTTCTTCAAATAAAACTGTTTTATTTTTATTTAAATACTCAACATAGCTTTTAATCCCACCAGCATAATGAAATGCTTCTTTTTTATGTGGTTCTACACGTCTATCTTCAATACTGATTTTTAAATCACGGTTTAGAAATGCTAATTCTCGTATTCTAGAAGCTAATTTATCATATTCAAAAACAGTCGTTTCTTTAAAAATATCACTATCTGGTTTAAAATTAACGATAGTACCACGCTGGTCAGTTTCACCGATAATCGTCAAATCATCAACAACGACACCACGTTCAAATTCTTGGAAATGAACTTTACCGTCTTTTAGTACTTTGACTTGTAATTTTTCTGACAAAGCATTTACAACGGAGGAACCTACACCGTGAAGACCACCTGATACCTTGTATCCTCCGCCTCCAAACTTACCTCCAGCATGTAGTACCGTGAATACCGTTTCAACAGCTGGTCGACCAGTTTTTTCTTGAATACCTACTGGAATACCACGCCCATTATCAATGACGGTAATACTATTATCCTCTTCAATAATGACATTGATTTCAGTACAATGACCAGCTAGGGCTTCATCTATAGAGTTATCAACAATCTCCCATACTAAATGATGCAATCCTTGAGGACCAGTAGAACCTATATACATTCCTGGACGTTTTCTAACAGCTTCTAATCCTTCTAATACTTGAATTTGACTAGCATCATATTCATGTTGATTAAGTTCTTCCTTCATTTCTTTACCTGTCAATATCATCACTTATCCTTTCTACTTCACCATTTGATATATAAAATATCTTGGGCTTTATCTTCAACTTATCTTCTAGATGTCCCACACTTGTTGTAGTTAAAAATGTTTGAAGTTTATTGTCAATAAACTCCATTAGTTGGACTTGTCTATCATCATCTAATTCACTTAAGACGTCATCTAATAAAAGAATTGGGTATTCACCCAATTCTTCATTGATTAATTCTATTTCTGCTAATTTAACACTTAAAGCAGTTGTTCGTTGTTGGCCTTGAGAGCCATATGTCTGAACATTTTGTTCATTTACCATAAAAACCAAATCATCACGATGAGGTCCGACGGTCGTTGTTAGTTGGTTTAGATCCTTATCTTCTGCTTGTTTCAAGTCATGTAATAAAAGCTTATAAATATCAGATTCACTTAACTCAGAAGTTAAACTCATTTGCGACTTATAAAGAATAGCTAAATTTTCTTTACCAAATGATATTTTTTGATGAATTTCATTAGCCCACTTTTCAAGTAACTGAACAAAGTATAACCGTTGTTTTAATACAACACTTCCTGAAGTTGCCAATTGCTCATTTAAAACGTCTAAATATAGGGGATCATGTTTTTTTTGAAAAGCCATCTTTTTCAAATATTGATTTCTTTGTTTCAATACTGTTTGATATTTACTTAGATAATATAAGTATTTGGGATTAATTTGTCCGATTTCCATATCAAGAAACTTACGTCTATTTTGAGGAGATCCTTTAACTAAAGATAAATCCTCTGGAGCAAATAAAATGACGTTTAAATGACCTATATATTGACTAAGCTTAGATTGTTCTAATCCGTTAACTTTAGTTTTTTTTCCCTTACTAGAAACAATCATCGTCAGCTCTATATTGCTATTTTTTTTACCAACTAATCCTTTAATTCTAGCAAAATCTTGATTCCAAGCGATTATTTCTTTTTCATGATTACTTCGGTGACTTTTTGTTAATGACAAGACATAAATACTTTCTAATAAATTAGTTTTTCCTTGAGCATTATCACCGACAAAAACATTTAATTTAGGTGAAAAATCTAAAGATAGCTGCGTATAATTACGATAATTAGTTAAGGTAATCTCATTTAATTGCATGTCTATTCATCTTCTAAAGACATTTTTTCCATAAAAAAAGTACCTACGTCAGGTATTTCAATCATCATAGTAGGGTAAAGTTTTCTTCCCCTACGATTTTCTGGCTCCCCATCGACAAAAACAGCATGTTCTTGCAAATACCACTTAGCCATACCACCACTTGATATTACAGTGATTTCTTTTAAAAACTGACCTAGAGTAATATATTCTGAATTTAATAAAAATGTTTCTTTCATAATTTTTTCACCTTCTATTCAAGATAAATTTCTTCCTTTTATTATACCTGTTTTAAAGGATAAAAACAAATTATCTTTAATAAAAGGTTCATTTAGACAACTTATTAACAAATCGATAGTTTTTATGCAATTTGCTTCAAATTCCTTAGAACGTAAAATATTCAATTTTTTTAGATAAAAAAACTACCTTATGAAAAGGCAGTCATTTTTTAATTTGTACGAACTGGTGTAATTAACTGAATAAAATCAATGTCTTTATTTTTAGGTTCCAAAGTAAATGGACGAATTGGTGAAATAAAATTAATGACAACATCTATATTTCCAAATGATTTTAAAGAATCTTTCATGTAATCAGGATTGAAAGAAATTGTGATAGGATCTCCACTCACTTCAATATAAGATAAACTCTCTTCAACATTTCCAATTTCTGGTGAATTACCATAAATTGTCACTTGATCTGAATCAATTGACAATTTGACAATATTATTTCGCCCTTCATGTGACAGCAATGATGCTCTATCAATTGCTGCTAGTAATTGTGTAACATTAAAACAAATTTCAGTATTAAATTTAGTTGGGATTAAGCGATTAGTATCAGGATAATTTCCCTCTAATAAACGAGAATAAAAATTCATTGTTTCTGTTTTAAATAAAATTTGGTTGTCCATAATAGAAATTTGAACTAATTCTTCCTCATCTTTAAATGATCGAGATAATTCTTGCAAACTTTTTCCAGGAATAACTACATCAAAAGATTGTTCTATGTCATGTAATTCAATTTTTCTTTGACTTAATCTATGACTATCTGTTGCGACAGCTAGCAAGATATTTTCTTGAAGTGTTAAATGAACTCCAGTTAAAATAGGACGACTTTCTTGCATTGAAACAGCAAATACTGTTTCGCCAATTAATTTATTTAGAACACGAGCTGGTAATTGTAAACTTGTTGTATTATCAACAACTGGTAGATGTGGATAATTTTCTGAATTCAAACCATTTACGTTAAATAAAGCCTTACCTGAAGTAATAATCACTTGATTATTTTCAATTAACTCTAGAGTTAGTGTTGATTCTGGTAGTTTCTTGATAATTTCATTAAAAAAACGTGCCTGAATAACAATAGAACCTGTGCTTTCAATTAACATATTAGCTTTTTCATCTTCCACACTTAAGAAAGTTTCTATGGATATATCAGCATTACTACCAGTTAACGTTAATCCACTTTCTGTTAAAGTCACTTTTACTCCTGTTAAGATTGGAATGGTGGTTTTTCCAGAAATGGCTCGCTGAACAGTTCCTAATTCTTCTAAAAATGTGGTTCGATTTAAAGTTACTTTCATAGTCAATCTCCTTTTAATTAATAATAAAAAAAATAGTAGTAGTAGTAGGTCCTGTGGTTACTGTGGAAATTGTCCACAAGTGGATAAGCCAAAAGACTTTTAGCTTGTTGAAAACATGTGGATAACTTTTTATAAAATAACTAGTTATTCACATGTGATTAAATAAGAGAATCTTTTATATCGTTAATTTCTTTTTGAATAGTTAAATCTGTTTCTAGTAATTGTTGAATTTTTTCATGGGCATGTAAAACTGTCGTATGATCTTTACCACCAAATTCTGCTCCAATTTTAGGTAGAGAATTATCTGTTAATTCTCGTGATAAATACATAGCTATTTGTCTTGGTACAACAATGGTTTTTACTCTCTTTTTACCCGTTAAATCTTTAAGTTGTAAATGATAGTATTTACAAACTTCCTCTTGAATCATTAAGATAGATAAGTCACTTTTTTCCTTAACTGGTTTTAAATTTTTAAGTGCTTCAGCAGCTAAACTAGTTGTAATATCAACATTATTAGTTGTGGCATAAGCCTGAACCCTCACTAGAGCTCCTTCTAATTCTCGTACGTTGGAATCAAATTGACCTGCAATGTAAGATAGTGTTTCATCAGGAATCTCAAGTCTTTCAGCATCAGCTTTTTTTCTTAAAATAGCTGTTCTAGTTTCAAAATCAGGGGGTGTAATATCAACAGATAGTCCCCACTCAAACCTTGAGACAAGTCTATCTTCTAGATTTTTAATCTCTTTAGGTAATCTATCGCTTGTTAAAACGATCTGATGATTATTTTCATATAAATCGTTAAAGGTATGGAAAAATTCTTCTTGAATACTGACTTTATCAGCGAAGAATTGCACATCATCTACTAATAATAAATCAAGTTTTCGGTATTCTTCCCTAAATTGTTCAGTCGTTTTGTTTTTTATAGAGTTGATTAAGTCATTTGTAAATGACTCACTAGAAACATATTTTATTTTAGCATCAGGATTACTTGATAGCATGTGATTACCTATAGCATGCATTAAGTGAGTCTTACCTAGACCAACCCCACCGTAGAAAAACAATGGGTTGTACGTCACAAAATCAGAATTAGGTCC